>NZ_JBQKLN010000022.1:0-60110 GCF_052116205.1 Prevotella sp. Sow4_E9_plate
GATGTACTCGTCCAGACAAGCCGGAAACAATACGTATTGTCTTCTATCTTCACCTTTAATGTACTTCATAAGCGATAAATGTTTGATAGCTACAAAGTTACGAAAATATTTCGAGAAAAGCAAAGATAAAGTGTTAACAATAAGAAATATTAGGAGACATTTTGGCTGCTATGGGTTTTCAGACAATCTCCCTCATTTTGGATTTCGGTTTTCCGATTTCCCCCACCCCTAAATTTTCGGAAAGTGTTAAAAAGATTAAATATTAAAACAAGATAGATTATGACATTAAAAGAAGCAAAGAAGATATTGAAGAAGGAAGGTTTCATCGTTGATAAAATCGGAAAACCTCAAACTGTTTTTGATTTCTTTATCGAAAACGAAGCTCCTGACATTTGTGAAGCCATGCAGGTTGTTAGTACTGCCGGTTACGACATTTATATGGAAGCAAACCGATTTGATGCACGTAAGGCTCGCTTGAAGAAGGAGCACGAAGAGAATACCAAGGCTCCAGGTTCTGCTGAGAACAGCATCAAAGGCGATTTATCTGGAAATAAATCCATTGAACATTGCGGCGAGCTTATTCCTGGTCCTATTTTTATCTCAGCAGGAGGCATAAAATTTAATCGGAAATATAACCAAAATATAAGTGAAAACCCTGCCCTTGAAGAATCAGCCTCCCAGTTCAACGATGCTTTGTTGGATGAACAGGCAAAGGAGATTGAAAGTTTGAGGGATAAATGCAAAAAGTATGCAGATATTCTTGATTCTGTAGGAGACAAACTTCGTGAATTGAAAGCAGAGAATAGAAGAATCAAAAATTCCGATTTGAATCTTGAAGGGTTGGCTCACGCTACTAGAGAGCTGAAAGAAAAATACAAGAAGATTGTAGAGCTTACCGATGAGAACGAGCGCCTGAAGGACCAGGTTGCGGTTTTATATGAGTGCAAAGAGAATAACGAGAAATACAACCTAAAACAGATTAAGCGTCTCGGCAAGGAGATTACCCGACTCAACAAGGCTATCCACAAGAAGAACATGAATATTGAGGAGTTGAGAAAGGAAAGTTCTAGACACCTAAGAGGAAAGATTAAGGTGTTCTACGAGAATGTGGATTTGGAAAAGATGTTAAAGGATAAGAACGCTGTTTTGTCTGACGTTGCAGAGGAACTTCGCCTTTCAAAGATTCGTGAGAAGAATCTGACCGAGGTATGCCAGAAGTACATGAAGGAGAACGAGGAGTTGAGAGAGAAGCTTGCCAATAAGATTGTTGACAAGATTGATGCTCAGGCTTTGAAGAGTGCCGAGAGTGCTCTCGCTTACAAAGAGAAGGTGATTGCAGAGAAGGACGAGGTGATTGCAGACTTGGGCAAGGAGTTGAAGGAAAAGCACAAGAAATATGTGTGGTACAAAGGCGCATACGATGCTGCCCAGCAGATTCTCAATACCATTGCAGATTACGCATCCAAGCATCCTGATAAGAAATTCAGCGACCAGATGGTTGGGGTTGATATTGCAGAGGAAGGCGCTGACCTTACAGGTGTAATTATTATTAAATCAGAGAAGTAAGATATGCCAGTAACTAATCAGAATACACAGCAGCCTAAGAATACACCCATTACGATTAGTGGGTATTCTCAGGCTGTTCAGGACATGATGAGGACGAAGCATCCTGATTACGATCAGGTTATGAACCAGACTATGCAGGGAGCTCCTAACGGGCAGATTCCTGCAGTTGCCCCTCAGCCAACGAGTATGAATTTCTTTCAGCCGAATGGTGGCGCTGTAGGAAAGTATGAAGCACCTTCGGTTCTTCCTAAGCCAGCGCAGCCTGTTCAGCCAGTACAGACTGGGGAAGATCCTGTTACAGACTTCACGAATATGCCTCAGCAACCTACCGGTTGGAATGCAGACGGAACACCAAGATATGATTCCCTTTCTTCTGCCCTTTCAGGTGCAGCAGCATCCCAGAAGCATGAAGCGCCGGCATTCCAGTCTGACCCATCCAAGAAGGACGGTGGTTTCTTCGGGTGGCTTGGCAGTCTCATACCAAAGAAGAGACCGGGAATGAGAGAAGGAGAAACCCCTGATGAGTATGACAGACGCAGAACCAGAAACATGGAAATGATGGCTACACTAGCCGATGCCATCCGTCACATAGGAAATATCGTGAATACTTCCAAGGGTGCTCCTTTGCAGCAGTTCAACGACCCTACTGCCATGATGGAACAGGGTTATCAGAACCGTAAGGCTCAGAGACAGAAGCAGGCTGCACTTGATGCAGATGCGGCTTACAAGCAGGCTAATCTCAGCTTGAAGGAACGAGCTGCAGAAGCACAGAGAGCTTACCAGCAGGCTACACTCGTCTACAAGCAGAAAGCGGAAGAGCGTGCGGCAAAAAACGATGAGTTCAATAGAAACTTCAAGACCGCAGGATTGCAGAGACAGCTTGATAATGACAAGTTCAATCACGAACTTTCTACCAAAAAGTTCAATGAGACTGCAAGACATAATAAAGTTTCTGAGTCTCAAGGTGCTATTCGTATCGCTCTTGCTCAGGAGAGGAATAACATGGCTAGAACAAGATTGGCTCATTCTATTGCTTCTGGTGGCGGCGGTGGAAAGAGCGGCAAGCTTACCAATCTCTCCTCTCCAACAGGACACTTGAACAGAACGTATGATCTAAACGCTATCGAGAAGAAGCAGATTACTCAGCACTTGATCAAGAACGGCTATATCAATAAGACGAATCTTGATGCTTGGACTAACTACGTAAGTACTGGTGACACAAAGAATGCCAACGACTTACAGAACTACTGGATTGCCTATGCTGCAAATATGCCTGGCAAGAAGGGCGATGCTTTCAGAACTATGCTAAAGAATCATTATATGTATAATGAGACAAGTACGACATCGGCTCCAAAGGCAACAAGAGGTAGCGTTGTTACTATTACTCAGAAGGGCAACAAGGACAAGACTACAAAGAGTCATACGACAAAGAATAAGTTTCACGTAGATTAATTATTAACTTATGCCAGATAATATATTAAAGTATATCTTTAGAGACAAATCGGGTGCCAAGCATACGGTTTGGAAGAGTGATTATGACGCAGACCCACAAGGATTCGCAAAAGCTTATCCTGATGCGAGGTTTGAAGTTGTAAACCGAAAGACAGGTGATCGTGGCCACGTATCTGTAAAGGATGTTGGCGCTGCCCAGAAGGAAGGATTTAATCTTTTCACTATGAAGGCTTACCAGAAAGAGCATTACGAGAAGCCAAAGACTATAAAGCAGAGAGCGCAGGAAGTGGCGGCTCAGTATCAGAAGGGAAAGCAGACGAAGCAGCCTGTTGATTATCTTCACAGACCGCAGAGCCAGATGGGTAGACCACTGAGAAACGTGCCGGCAAAGGCATCTCCTTTCGTTCGTTCTCTCTATGAAATTGACAATGCACAGAAGGGACCAGACTATTCAGTTGATTATACTTCACCAAAGGCTACACAGCAGGTGTATCAGCAGAATCAGCATGTAAGAAGGCAGGCTGCTCAGACGGCGAGCGACCATATTGCAAATGATGAGTACCGCAGACAGAGTCAGCCGATGATAGACAACGGAACCGTCGGAGTGATGAAGCCTATGGGTGAGATTGAGCAGGAAATGAGCGATTCCGCAAGCAGGTTTGTTGATGCAAACTTGGGAGATTATATCAATAATGCTGTGCTTGGCGAGCAGAATGCGGCTGCACAGAGAGGCTTGGATGCTGCTAATCGTGTTCCTTTGCAAGCTGGAGCAGGTGGTGGAATGGGCTTGATGGTTAAGGGAATGGCTTACAATAAGGAAGTTGACCCTGATGCAATGACAAAGAACTTGACAGACAACGCAAGGAATGGTTTTCTAAAGCTGTTTCAAAATCCTAGCTTCGTGGCAAAGCTCGATAACGAAGCTGCTCGTCTTGGAGTAACACCAGAAGCCTACATAGAATCTATCATACCACACTTGAAGGACAGGCTGGCAGCAACTTTGCAGCAATCTGAATATCAGAAAGCTCTACCAAAGAACATGCTTGACAATGTGGCAAATAGGTTTATTGATTCAAACTTAACAGGACAATTGCTTAGGCTCGCTACACAGACACGTGGACAGAGAGTTATGCATGAACGTGCTTCTGCTGCAACGGCAGCTGGCGAGAATCCTTATTATAAAGGTAGCACCGTAGAAAACGTGGTTGCTGATGTGGCAGGTATGGTTTCCGACCCTGTATTTAAGGGCGCAGCTGGCGCAGGTGGAAAGGTTGCAGGAAAGCTGATTGGTAACAGTACCAAGCTATCGGCATTGATGGCTAACGGAAACCTTGCACAGAGATTGATGGCAAAGGGAGCGCAGGTTGTGACAAGCGGCGGCGTTACCGGTTTTGTGTTCGATTCTACAGGCTCTGTTATTCAGAACTATTCTACTGGCGAAGACACTTCTCTTGGAAACACCTTGAAGGTTGCAGTAAAGGGCGGTACGACTGGAGCAGTAAACTTTGCTACTATGAGTCTGGCAGGTATTCCTCTAAGTGAAGTAGGAAGAAGCATAGGTCTGAAAGCTGTAAAGGGAGGCTCATTCTGGGGAAATACAGGAAGAGCTACTGCAAAAATCGGCTTGGAGTCAGGAAAGACCTATATGGAAGCTATGGGTATGTATCTTGGTGGATATGTATCAGGAAAACTTGAAGGAAGAACGGATGCCAACGGAAAACCTATCGAGTTTGATTTGTGGAATGGAACTATGGAGAGTCTTCCTACAGCTATAGGTTTCAGATTGCAGCATGCCATCGGTGGTTTGAAAGGTGGAAGAAAGAACGAGAAGGGAGAAGATATGGGATGGTTTGGTTCTACCATTGCAAACTTCAAGGATTTCGTTACATCAGACAAGGCTAAGGAATCAAGATTCCTCATGACGGAGGATGAGAGAAATCAGATATTTTCTTCCGGCGCTATGAATGGTTTGATGCCTGACGGAGAGAATATTGTCAGCTACGCAAAAAGAACAAAGAATAAGAAGGTAAGCTATGATGATCCATATCTGGAAACAGATGCTTCCATGATCAAGAATACTTATGACCAAATTATGGCAGACCCTAAGGTTTCTTGGGATGCCAAGGCTAAGTTCTCAGCCATGGTTACCGGAATCATGCCATCGGCTCGCCCGATGATGGACTATATCACATACTCTAGCGAGGATTATGTGAAGGACGGATTGCTGAGAGGAAAGCGCAAGTACGTGAACGAGTATTCTGCCAAAGGTGAACTCTTGTCGAAGATTCCTTATGATAGTAAAGTAGATAGAGACAATGTAGTCTATAAGCACAATATCGTAAGGGAAAATCAACGTCTGTATAACGCAATGGGCTTGCTTGCTAGACAGGACAGAAACAACTATGAGCTACAGAACGACTTCTTTATGGAAAACATGAAGAAGCTAGGCCCAGATGTCAACAGTCTGGTAACAAATATGGGCAATGAAGGTTCTCATGTTTTCAGAGATTTTTCACTCTTTGCCTTGAACTCAGAAAAAGGAACTGTTCTGAAAACCATTGATTCTGTAGCCGTCCGTAACGGAATGAAAAGTGAGGACCTCATCAAAGCCATGAAAAAGAATCCTATGAAACGAACAGATTTCGAGCAGAATGTATGTGTAGAGCTTCGCCGTGCATTGGAATCAAAAGCTTTTCCTGATGGTAAGGTTCATGCTGAGCAGAGTAATCTCAACGGAAAGGATGTTGCCGAGGATAACAGTCTTGGAACCGAGCATCCGAATGGTGATGCAGTTAAGCAGGAACTGAACGGACTGAGACAGGCTGAGGCTGAAATGGATGCGCTGATCCGAGACAACGATATATTCAGCCAGAACTTTAAGAAGTTGCAGAGCCAAGGCTTAACGAATCCTCAGATTTATGATTGGATGGTTCAGCAGGGTGGTTTGACCGTAGAGCAGCTTGAACCATTTGCCCATTATATTAATGCGAACGCTAGAGTGCAGGGTATGCAGGAAGCTACCAAGCAGAAGATTGAGGAGACCGTATCAGTCTTTGCTCAGGATTGGAGCTATCATGGAACCTTGAACGGTCAGGCGATGAATGGCGAGCAGGCTTTGTATGTGAAGGACAGCAACGGAAGAACACTTCTTGTTGGTTCGGGTGATGTTGCATTCGACCAGACTACAGGTAGAGCCAAGGAAGGAAGCGGTGATATGCTTGTCTGCTTCGACCCTAATACAAATGAAATGGTATATGTGAAGGCAGATGAGGTTACTCTATTCCAAAACCAGCCTATCGACCAGTTTACTGCAGAATATCGTCAGAGATTGCAGATGAAGAACTCTGAGCCGTACAATCAGTCGGCACAGGAGCAGGCTATGTTGGATGCTGCAAATCCTCAGCCAAATAAGCAAGAGGCACCACAAGATAATACCACAAAATCGGAAGATAGTACCACAAAAGAGGGTGATTTAACAAAAGATAATACCACTTTAACAAAAGTTTATACCACATCTGGCGAAAATAATACCACAAATGAGGACTTAGCACCACAAGAGCAGCCTCAGCAGACCCGAAAGTTTACCGATGGCACAGAGGTTCCTATGAATACGGACAGCAAGGGAAGACCTACGCCAGACTATGCTAGTATGACTCCTGAGCAGAGTGCTGAGATTCTTACTGAGGACTTCGGTGAGAATGCCGAGAAGGTTGTGGACGGACAGATTCAGAAAGCGGAGAAGGCTTTGAAGGATGCCGAGAAGATGAAGGTGGACTATACAGCCGAGCCTAACGACATCATGGAGCAGGAGGCTTTGAAGAAAAAGACCGTTGAAGCTGCCAAGAAGCAGCTGGACCACGCTCAGAATATCAAGAAGGCTATGACTGCCAAGAAGGTTGCTGAGACTGTGGAAAGACCAGTTGAACCAGAAAGAGCTGCTGATGGTGTAGCGCAGGAAGCTGGTGTGGTTTCACCTAAAGTAAAAGAAAGATTCGAGGCTTCCAAAAAGATTAAAGGTAGAAGAGGTTCTATAACCTTAGCAGATGGAACGAAGATTCGTGGTACATATTATTATGGTGAAACTTCTGGTCTTACCACTTCGCATGATCCATTCAACGACTTCAAACAAAGCGAGGGATTCCCTGTTAACGAAGATGGAACATCTTCCAATTCTCGTTCTTACCGGGATAAGGAGTCACGTCTGTTTACGCAGAAGATAGGAAATGATTTCAATGGACTTGCCTTGAAGAACGTTCCAGTCGTACAGGAAGGTATTACTCTTAGCGGTAACGGTACTGTAATGGGTAAGAAACTGGCAGAGCAAGCCGGAAAAGACAGTAAGTACTATGAGGATTTGGAGGATAATGCAGAAGGTTTCGGTTGGACTACAGAACAGATTAATGGAGCTGGATTCAAAGGTATTGTTTACTTTGTTCCTGACGAGAAGCTTCCACTCAACAGTAAGACATTCGACTTGTTTAACAAGAAAGAGACAAAGAGCGAAAGTAATACAGAACAGGCTGTTAAGAATGCTAAGACCTTGACTTCTGACGAGGTAGGAGCGATTGTTGCAGAGATTGAGGGAAATGGTTCTCTTGAAGCATTCTTTAACAATTCCAAGGCAATAAATGACTTGGTAAAGACGTTAGTAGATAAAGGTATCATCGGACAGAACGAGGTAGCACAGATGATGGATAGTCCTGAGCGACTTTCAGCACAAGGCAGGGAGTATGTGAAGAACCTTCTTCTGGTTTCTATCTTCAAGCCTGAGACTATCAGAATGCTGGGCATCGACTCTACGGTGAAGAACAAGGCTATCAACGCTATCCGCTCGGTAATGGATAACATGAAGCTGGGCGAGTTCTCTCTTCGTGATGAGATAGATCAGGCTGTCCAATTGCTCTATGAAGCAAGACAGGGTGGCAATAAGGTTGATACGTTGCTTAGAACACCATCTATGTTCGTTGAGGATGCAGCTAAGCGCTACCCTTCTATCTCTCAGATGATGGCTTTGGCTCTGGAAGGAAAGGTCGCAGATTTCAGGGATTTGCTTGATGAGTATAACCGTATCGCTGCAGCAAGAAATACTGGCGAGGGAAATGTATTCGGTGAAGCACCTACCAAACCAGAGTTGATAAAAGAATTTTTGGACTTTAAAAAATGGCAAGATTATGGAACAGGACATTCAGAAAATGAAAGAGGCAATGATGTTTCAGGCGTTGAAGAACCTAAACAGGAAGCATCAGGAGGAAATGAACCAGCAGAAGCAGGAGAAGGAAGAGTAAAATCTGAGGATGAAGACAAGCCAAATTCTGTAGGCTTTACCCCAAAGGAAATTAGAGATCATCAGGAAAAGCTTGGTAGGGCTAAGGAGAAATACATAAAGGCTTTAAGCGAAGCTAAGAGCGAAAAGGAAATCAAAGCAGCGGAAGATGAATTTGAATTTACGTATAAAGATCATCAGAACATGACCGGTGTTCTTGACGAGGCATCTGTGGCTGATATGTGGAAAAATGAACTTGAATCAGCAAAGGATTCCGTCAAGAAAGATTCCAAGAAATTGTCCGCTGACCCTATGGAAGCTTTAGAGAATGCAGCTAACGCATTTCATGAAGAGCAGAAGCAGAAGACCGAGTTTAAGCGAAACCTTGAAATCGGCAAGGCTCGACAGGAATACGAGGAAGCCAAGAAGAAAGGAAACACTGACGAAATCAAGCACGCAGCGGGCAAGCTGAGAAACCTCTTGAACGAGAAGTACAAGGCGCAGGGTATGGGATTTGAACAGAGACGCAAGAAGATTGCCGAGGAAATCGGAAAGGCAGAAGCTGAGATAATCGACAAGCCTTGGGAACAGATGGATTTGGAGGAACGAGAAGCTGTTTCTTCAAAGAACCCTCTCACAGAATCAGAGATTAATGAACTGACCTCTGAGGAAAATAAAGAATTGATACCTGCCGCACTCGCATATTTGCGTGGCGACAAGGGCAATATCATTAACGCAATATCTTACTTTAAAATTTGGAACGATGTTAGAAATCGACATGAGAATGTTTCCGGCAATAGCGGAACAGAAAACGGAACACAGTTGGATGCTTCCGATACTACAGGCGGCGAAGGATTGGGACTGGGACGAGGACGAGAAAGCGGAAGACCTGATGGACCAGTGGATAGAGGAGCAGGCAACGAAGCTGCACCCGGAGAGCGAAATGGCAGAGAGGGTGATCAGAACGACACTACTCTATCTGCTGGAGAACAAGGCAATAAGCAAGGTGAAGGAAATTCATCCGGAATGGGCGCAGTACCTGCCGGAAGTTCTGACACCAACGGAGGCGGTTCAGCTAGCGGAAATGGACATGTATCTGGAGGAAGTGGACGTGAAAGCAGCAAAAGACCTGCTGACACGAATGCAGGACGGAAGCCTACAGCCAAGCAAGGAACTACTTTCCCAGATAGCACAGCAGAACGGCTAAAGCAGGAAAGAGCTGACTACGAGAAGAAGAAGAAAGACTTCTGGGATAGATGGAAGAAGGCAGGGCAAGGCTATGCCAAGATTGCCCTGACTCCTTTCAAGAAGCTCAACCTCACACCTGAGCAGATAGAAATGCTGCCAGAGTTGTTCAAGATGCACCTTAATGGTGCCGTCTTGAAGATTAAGGAGGGTATCTACAAGTTCAACGAGTGGAAAGCTGCCATGCTTGCCGAGGAAGGCGAGGAGCTGAAAATGATAGGTCTTAGTGATGATGATATTGACAGATTCATTGAAGACTATTGGAATACTCCTTACGAAATGGATGGCGAGACCCATACAATCAGAGAGTGGAGCAGCATCTATGGAAACCAGCAGCTGAAAAAGAAGCTCAAAGAGCCTCTTGAAGAGAAGTATAAGAGACAGATGGAAGCCGAGCCAATCGAAGTGAAGGTGGGCAACATGAAGAACATTGAGGAGACTTTGCCTTATCTCTTGCCTCAGCAGCAGGAAGACGTATTGAAGGCTGAAACTCAGTTCTTCGGAAAGGAACATACTGACCGTGAACACGCTTACGGTAAGGGCTATCTGTTTACCAATGGTACTGGTACAGGAAAAACATACACAGGTCTTGGCATTGCTAAGCGATTGGCTAAGCAGGGTAAAGGAAGAATACTCTTTATTACGCCTAGCCAGAAGAAGGTTTCCGACTGGATAAAGGACGGAAAAAATCTTGGATTGGATATTAAAGATCTTGACTCCTGGGCGAAGGAACGTGGAACAACCGCTACTACCGAGAATGGAGAAGGAATGGTAATCACTACATTTGCAAACTTTGGTCTGAATAAGAAACTTCTTGAAACAGAATGGGATGCAGTTATCTATGACGAGTGTCACCGTATTATGGAAAACAAGAAGGGTACTGAAACGGCTAGAAGTATGCAGCACTACATGGTTACCAATCGTGACGAGAATCATTGTTTTCGGAGATTGCAGAGCATCAACCCTGAGTTTCAGAAAATGAATGGTGCTGCTGAAAAATTCAATGCTTTGAGACAGAAAGAAATCGACCGCATAAAAAAGGAATATAAGGACAGTCACCCAAGTGCAACAGATAAGGATGTAGTGAATGCTACATTGAAGAGTCTTCCAAGGGAATTGAACAACTTCGCTCCAGCAGACGGAATGACTTTCCCTAAGCTTGGAAAAGCATATCAGGATTTCATCAAGGCAAGAGATGCATATAATAAGGTAGAGCCTAAACTGAAAGAGCAGGCAAAGGACTCGTGGAAAAACACAAAGACCATATTCCTGTCTGCTACACCTTTCAATACCAGAGAGAATCTTGATTATGTTGAGGGATACATCTTTAAGTACCCAGAAACGGACGAGAGAGGAATGGGTGGAAGAACCCAGTTCTATCTTAATCACTTTGGCGCAGCATACAAGTTCCGCTACCATCGTCTGGAGCAGAGCATCAGTAACCCGGATGCCGTAGCCAAGCAGGAAGTTGCCTTCTCTGATTACTTGCAGAACACACTTGGAACAATGAGCGGAAGAATCATTGATAGCCCTTACGATTACTCTAGAGACTTCCCTACCGTGGCTCCTGATCATGCCGAGGATTTCAATCATGCAGTGCAGGACACATTGAAGACAAAGTATCTGCATGATGCGTACAGCAAGACCATTGGTGATTACAACTATGGCAGTGCCCTTTTCGAGACTATGAAAGTGTCTGCTGCCATTGACAGAATCAAACAGCACTTGGATTTGGGCAGAAAGGTTGTTATCTTCCATCGCCGTGTAGA
Source organism: Prevotella sp. Sow4_E9_plate (assembly GCF_052116205.1). Lineage (NCBI taxonomy): Bacteria > Pseudomonadati > Bacteroidota > Bacteroidia > Bacteroidales > Prevotellaceae > Prevotella > Prevotella sp. Sow4_E9_plate. The sequence continues at coordinate 11,296 of NZ_JBQKLN010000022.1, forward strand.
GAGCAAGGAACCTTTGGAGGCTCCATTTGCTTACATGCTTAGAGTTGCAAACGAGCAGATCAAGATGATGAAACCAGGAAAGGAGCGTGATGAATACATCGAGGAATGCACCGAGTTCCGAAACAAGTATGCAGACCTTCTGGAATGGGAGAAGACTCTTGACTACAGTATGCCAAGAGAACAGATTGCCAAGGTGTTTGGCGAGAAAAATGTGTTGTTCTTCAGCGGAAAGGAAAGCAAGAAGGTGAAGGATAAGGCGGTTGATACCTTTAATGATGACGATAGCGGAAAGAATATCATCGTGATTCAGGAAGCTTCTGGAAAGGAAGGAATATCACTTCATGATACCACAAGCAAGCACCAGCGTGTCTGTATCACCCTCGCATTGCCTCAGAGTCCTATCACAGCCTTACAGATTGAAGGTCGCATTTACCGTATCGGTAACATGAGTAATGCCATCTTCGAGTACCCTATCTTGGGTCTCAACTCTGAAATGATGCTTTTTGGAGAAAAGTTCAATAATCAGGTAAGTACTACCGAGAACCTTGCATTGGGCAGTCAGGCAAGAAACTTGCGTGACAGTTTCGCTAAAGGTATCTTGGAACATAGCGGTATTGTACCGGTAGAGAACCAGGGTGTAGGTGGAAAGGAATTTGATGCAGCAACACCAAGTGAGAATGATCCATTCGATAATGCGGTGCTTGATTATTACAGCAATCAGAAACTAAACAAGAACAATCGTGAAGGTAGCGACTACTTCCCTACCCCAGAGCCTCTTGGTTACAAGATGGTAGAATGGGCAGGATTGGGTGAAGGTGACTCTGTATTGGAGCCTAGTGCCGGTCATGGAGCCATCGCAAGATACGTGCCTAAGACTAACGAAATGGTAAGCATCGAACCTAGTCAAAGTCTCTTCACGAAGTTGCAGTTGATGGCTGGCGGCTTGGGCAGAAAATTCATGAATAATACATTTGAGAATTATGCGCTGAACAACAAGCACGATGTAATTGTAATGAATCCTCCTTTCGGCAAGGCTGGCGCATTGGCTATCCAGCATGTTGACAAGGCTTTCAAGCACTTGGATGAAGGTGGTCGTATCGTAGCAATCATACCTAGAGGCTCAACAGACAAGAAGTTTGACAAGTGGTATAACGAGCAGAAGAACGTTGCCATGCGTGCTGAGGTAAATCTGCCTGATATCCTTTTCCAGCAGGCAGGAACCAGAGTTTCATGCCGAGTAGTTGTATTGGATAAGATTTCCGATGCCGCTTTGAGAAGCAAGGCAGGTTATCCTGAAAAGATTGATCTGAGCGGTCATTACGATAAGATTGAAGATTTCTTTAATGACCTCCGAGATATTGAAATGCCTGATCGTATCATTGATACGAATCTCAAAATGCAGAAGAAAGCCAAGGCTGCTGTCAAGGATATTATGGAAATCAAGGGCGTGAAAAACGTTTCTTATGGTAAGACTGGTATTGATGTTTCTTTGACTGGTTCTTGGATGAACTACGGAATATCTTTCACTGGTAGTGACAAACCGAACTACTGGAGAGACAAGATGGCAAACTATTATACCAAATATGATGAGCTTCAAAAGCTGGAGTATCAGGAAAACAAGCAGTCGGTGTTTGATGAGTTGAAGAAACTGTCTTGCAAGCTTGCCGGTATGACTGAGGATGAAATGCAGAGATACATAGAATCGAAGAATAACAGCAGCACTCACTTCCGTATGGAACTAGGCAAGACATTCTCAGACTCCAAGGATAACTTTGATGGAGTAAGAGACAGAGCAGTAGAGGAAAAAGGCATTGTTATGCCTAACCTGAATAAGGAAAGCGTTAATGTTGTGCCGGTGGAAAAACATAGCTTTAAGGGCAATAATGAAGGTGCTATCGAAAACGCAAGAAAATGGGCTAAAGAAAATCTTGTAACTACAGGGAAATCTGAGTTGCCAACAATGCGTGATGGAACTCCTTACACTATTAGCAAGAAAGCTGTTGATAAATACCTATCTTCAAGTGCGGTTAGCAAGAGTGATGATCTCGGTGTTCATTTATCTGTTCTGCCAAAGCTTACAGATGTTATTCATGAGAGTATCGAAGCAGAGATTCATCCAGACTACAACAAGGATGAAAATGAAAATCGCAGCATAGAAAATGGATACGGTGACAATATTTTGGTTCATCGTTTGTATGGTGCTGTACGATTGGACGGAAAGACGTACCGAGTAAAAACAACCATGCAAGAGTTCAGAGGTGGTGAAGAAAACAAGCCTCATAGTTATGAGGTGACAAAAATAGAGTTGCTGGAAGGCTCCAAGACAGCGAACGAATCCGACAGTCTCCCTTTGAGCAGTGCAACCAACAACTCTGAAAATGAGTTACTTGACACTCCTGGCACAGCGGTATTACCCGACAGTTCCCATTTGGACATGACACCAAGCAACTCTATTTCTGTTGCAAAGTTACTAAATGGAGTTGAGAAATCATACGATTCTGGGAAGAAATTGCTTGAAGAAAGCAAAAATTTAACAGATGAAGAGACTTATTTTAGAAATGATAACGATTCACCCGTATCAATTTCTAAGGATGCTCCTGCTGTAGTTAAGCATGTTGCAAAGGTTGCAAAGGCTACAGGCGGCAAAGTAAAGATGTTGCAAAGTGTCGAAGAGGTAACCAATGCCGAGGCAAAGGCAAGACTTGAAAATGGTGAAAAGGTAGAAGGATGGTACGATGAACGCACAGGTGAAGTTGTGCTGTATATGCCAAACGTACATGACAGCTACACAGCTGAGAAAACAGTATGGCACGAAATCGTGGGTCATAAAGGAATGCGTGAACTGTTCGGGAACGACAACTACGACAAATTCCTTGATGATATTTATTTCAATCTTGATAAGCCGGAATACGCCGACCTAAAAAAGCTCGTCATGAAGGAACTGCAGTACAATCCATTCGATTACAGAAATGCTATCGAAGAGGCTATTGCAAGAATGGCAGAAGATGGACATGGTGAGCATGGTCTTTGGAATAACCTGAAAAACAAGGTAGCAAATATCTTTAGAGAAATCGGCTACCGTGTGGCGCCGAACACGAAGGATATCAAGTATCTCTTGTGGCTCGCCAAGAATTACTCCAAGCATCCTGAGAGTGACGGTTACTTTGCTATCAGAAGAAATGCTTTGCTGTATAAGCTGGAAAGAGACAATACGCCTAGCATCGTGGAGAAAAACGGAATGTTCTTTGATAATGATGGTAAGAACCATGATTATCTGCTTGACTTGAATCATAAGGACTTCGAGGAGGCTACAGATGGAAAGGTGCATTTCCGTACCTCTCCTATGGCAGCATCTAAAATTGAGGAATACAACCGAAGACTCGGAACAAAACTCTATGCTTTCAAGGAAAGTACTGTTGATCACATGCAGTCTTTGCAAGAAGCTATGGAAATAATCTCTGGTGAAAAGAATGCGTGGACGGATATTCCTTCTGCCTTCAATCCATTGCAGGCGCAGAACCGCATTGACAGTATCGTACAGCAAAAGGCAGAAGAATATGACCGAAAATACACGAAGCCTCTTGATGATTCTTTTAAGAAAGTAGTATCTACCATGAGCGGTAGCGATAAGGATGAGCAGTTAAGAAACGCACAACTCTACATGATTACCAAGCACGGTTTGGAGCGTAACCGTGTATTCTTTGTTCGTGACGCAATTCGTGATTTGATGAATGACGATGTTACGAAAGCAAAGACATTGATGAAGGACTGGAACGACAAGCAGAAGGATTTGGCTGACGAACTAGAGAAAGGCAACATCAGATTTGATGAGTACCTGGAACAAATGGACGAATGGATTCGTAGCAACGTGGACGTTAACTTTGTAGCTGACGAACACGATTATTCAGGATTCCATGGTATGCAAAATATAGCCAAGACCTCTGACCCATACGACGACAAGCTTGCCATTGACAACGTGATGAGCGCAGAAAGCCAGATGGGTAGCGATTTGGCGAAAGACTTCTGGACAAAGAAGAAGGCTGCAACAGATTACGTTATCGATCAAGAATACTACAACGGCTTTATTGATAACTCTGACAGAGACTATCTAAAGGGTATGTTCCAATGGTACGTGCCTCTCAGAAAGTTTGATGATACAACTGCAGAAGATGTGTATGGTTATATTGGAGAAAAGGGAGACCCATCTAACTTTGTAGGTCCTGTGTTAGCACAAGCAAAGGGAAGAAGCAGTTTGAGCGACATTAATGTTATGGCTCAAATATCTGCCATGGCAAAGTCTTCGCTTATCAATGGAGGAAAGAATGTAGTAAAGCAACACTTTGCCAGATTTGTTTCTGCCTATGAAACTGGTAATACAAAAGATAAAATCTTTGTTGAAGTGAATCCTTGGCTAGAGAAGCACGTGGTAGATGGAAACGAAGTTTGGGAAGAGGCTACACCTCAAATCCCAGAGAACGCCACACAGCAGCAAATAAGCAATATCCTACAAAACTTTGAGGACACAATGCAAGCGAAGAAAGCTACTGGTGATGCAAAAATTTCACGCAGAAATCCTAACATTGGCTTTAAATTCCAGCGTGCCAAGGATAAGTCTGAACATATTGTAGATGTGTATATAGCAGGTAAGAAAAGGAGCTTTGTCTGCCAAGGCAACCCAAGAGCAGCTCAAGCTCTCAACGGTCTTGTGAAAGATTCAGGAACCAGAAATGTGGCAACGCGATTTGATGCTAAGATTACGAGAAAGATTGCACAATTCAACACATCGCTGAATCCGGATTTCATGATGTCTAATATGCTCCGTGACTTAACATTTGCATCAGCCAATGTTACCAAGGAAGGCTTTGCCTACACCAAGGATTTCCTGAAAGAATATGCAGGAAACATAATCTCTATCAAAAATGGAAAAGGTAGCGGAAACTATCTTACTATGTTCCGTAAATATAGAGACGGTAAGCTTGATATAAATAATGAACGTGAAAGAATGTTCAAGGAGTTTATGGATAATGGCGGTCAGACTGGTTTTGTTCAAATCAAGAAACTGGAAAGCCTTATAGATGAATATGATAACTTGATCAAGAAAGGAAGCAAGGATGCAGATGGCTGGTTTGTCAAGAAAATTAAGGAAGGTGGAACCTTTATTGAGACTGCCAACGAGATCATCGAAAACGTAGCTCGTTACTCAACTTACTGTACTTCACGGAAGCACGGGCGTAGCGTCGGTCGAAGCATATATGATGCCAAGGAGGTTTCAACAAACTTCAACCGGCACGGTTCTGGAGATGCCATCAGGAAATTGAAAACTTCGACAGATAGTAATATTGATAAGATATTCCGTAGATCTCTTGGTTTCTTCAATAGCTGGATGAAGAATCATACGCAGTTCTATAACGCTGGCGTGCAAGGTGCAAACCTATTTTTCAAGAATTACAAGAGTGCATGGAAGACCACAGCCGTATCATTCGGAATGTTGCCTTTAGGACTTGGCATTGCGCAAGCTTTAATCAATCAATTCCTGATTAACAATGAGGACGAGAAGGACAGAAATGGCGTGAAGGACCCATACGCAGAGTTGCCAGAATGGAAACGCAGAAACAACATCTGTATCTATACTGGACACGGAAACTTTAAGACTATTCCTATTGCCATCGAGTTAAGAGCGTTCTTCGGGTTGGGTGATATTGCGGCTGGATATGTTGTGAATGATAAGTTGAAGAGTAGTACACCTATCGGTTATGATATTTTGGGACAGATGGCGCAATTAGTACCAGCCTCGGATTTCCTTGGACACCATTCGCCAAGCAGCAGCATTAAGGAACTTGGAGAGGATGCGCTACTTGCAGTAACGCCAACAACTATTTCTCCTGCCATGGAACTTGCCTTCAATCGAGATTGGACAGGCAGACCTTTCTATCGTGATTACGACTATCTAGATAAGGCTCCAAGATGGAAGAGGGCATACGATAATACCAATGATATTTATATGAGTATTAATAAATGGGCTAACCAAGGCACAAATGGTATTGATAGTTCTAATGCAGACATGAAGGGAAATGAAACCCTTGATTATCTTACTGCACCTTACGCTTGGCAACATTTGATAGATAGTTACACCGGTGGTATGGGTTCAACTATTGGCAGAACTTACAAAACGTTAGAAGCTATTGGTAAGGGCGTTGTATCTGGAGCAAAGAACGAAGAAGGATTCAGCAAGGGATTCTCTGATGAATTTGAAAAGTTTGATAAAAATCAAATCCCTCTTTACAGAGTGTTTAACTATACTCCAAAAGAGGGTCAGGATATGCAGCGAACTAGATCGAAATGGTATAACTATTCCGACGAGTTGAAGCAGACTGAATATAATATCAAGCAGTTGAAGACTAATACGCCTGATGTTTTGAAGAACATGGAGAACAATGCCAAGAAGTTCAACTTTACTCATGGCAAGGAAGGAAAGGCGTATAACATCTGGAAAGCTGCTGATAGTTATATCTCTAAGAAGAAGAGACAATTAAACAAGGTATCTAATCCAGACGTAATCAAGTCGATTAACGAAGACATCAATCGAAAGATGCAGGAAGCTGTGAATGACTTGGATAAGTTAAATTAGAATCCGTATAAACTACAAAGAAAAGTGGCGGTAGGCGATACAACCTACCGCTATTTTTTGTACTTTTGCAATAACATAAATATTAAACTTATGAAGAAAATTATATTATTCATTCTGTTAGCTATCGCATCGACTAGCTGTTTTGCGCAAAATGATGTTGTGACAGAAATGTGTGGTGTTGAATTTGGGTCGGATAGACCCACAACCCGCTCAATTCTTACGGCAAAATACGGTGATCCAAATATGGATGAGCTAAATTTGCTAGAGTTTGACAATATAAGATATGCTGGCATAACATTTGATTTTGGCTACTTTTCTTTCCAAACCGATGGAGTAAGAAGCTATTTTAATGAATGTATTTTAGGGTTCTTTGCGGACACAGCTGATGATGCAAAAAGAAAGCGAGAATTTCTAAAGGGAATCCTGGGTAATAAATACGAAATGCAGGAAGAAATTGAAGGAGATAAATTTAAATGTTATTATGGCGGCACTTCTCCTGTCAATTCTGGTGATTATGCATTTAAATTATATATTACAAAAGTTCCAAAATCAGGATACTTGGTTAGTATTAAATATGGAGAATTTGATTATTTAAATGAAAGCTTATGAAAAGGATATTATCAATAGTAACCATAATAGCTTTGGCTTCTATGTGCCATGCTCAAAGTTCATGGGAATGTGAGAATTATATCAAACAATACGATGTACCATCAGAACTAAAAAGTCTTCCGAAAAATAAGGTTGCAGAGTTTTGGTGGAAGAGACATTGGTATGACAAAAAGATAGACAGAATATATTCTGCAAAGTCAAAGACTGCCAAAAGATCTATGTCAGAGTACGTTCTAACATGTAACACCATAAAAAGTAAGATTAAACCTAATAAATATTGCGACCTTAAATACAAGGGGCTATTAGATAAACTTAACAACATCTTCAATTTCTATAAGATTGATGGCGATATTGAGGTTCATATAAATCCTAGCAACGAGTTTAATGCATCCACCTACCCTACTGGATTAATTTTTCTCAACACAGGATTAATTGAGAAGCTGGACACAATGGAGATTGTTGCCGTACTAGCACATGAAATACAACATTTCGTTGGCAAGCATTCTCTTAACCACATATACGCCGCAAACAAGAAAGAGAGCAATAACAAGATGTGGGCAGAACTTGGTGGCGCATTGGCAGCTACAGCCGTTGCATACTCAGGTGCATACAACTCAACTTATAGTTCTTCTAACAATGAACAATATCAGCAAAACGTTTTGCTTGCCGGTCACGCCTTTGATAGGGATGCTTATCTTGCAACTAGCAATTATAAGATGCGCTATTCTAGAGAGCAAGAGATTGAGGCAGATATAGCAGCCTATCGCTTTATGCAATTTATTGGAGCCGACCCAAAAATCTGGATATGCGTTCTTGATAAAATTGCAGCAATGGAAGGATATAAAAAGACTTCCAAAAAGGACGATCATCCTTCTGCGGTATTCAGAAAGAAGGTTTTGTTGGATATAGAAAAATATGATAAAAAGAAGAAATAGACAAGGTGGGTGCTCTGGCTAATTATTCAGCCATCACCCACCTTATTAATTATATAGCTTTCAACAGCTCTTCAAACTTATCATCATACCATCGTGGCTGCGTCTCACTCTGGTTCTTTGGAGAGACCTGGTTCTCTCCATACGACTTACCCTTCTCGGTAATTACCTTGAACTTGTGAATCTTTGTGGTTCCCTGTCGGGTTTCTTCTTTCAAGAAACCGAGTTTAACCATCTGTTGGTTGAACTTCAATGCTGACATTTTAGAGCCGAAGCGTTTTAATAGTTCGGATGCCGAATGCATCACGCCCTCGCTGGCTACGTAGTCGGGAGAAGGCAAGCCAAGAGGTTCTGCTACCTTCTGTATCAATGCAAGCGTTGATGAATCGCTGAGGTTAAGGATTCGCTTGCAGCCTTCCACCCACATCATACCAGCCTCTACTCTATCCTTGATTACATTCGTGACAGAATAGCATCCTGTGCGACGGATAGACTTCAAGATTTCCTTCACTCCCTTCTTGAACTGCTTAGCCTGCGGCTTGCGACTCTGCATCAAGACTTCGTAAAGACCATCCTCTGTAAGGAACCATGTTTCACCTTCCAAGCTGCCTAAGTTCAACTTAGTCACCTCATCATTATCAACTCTACTAACCATGTCTGAAACGTTTGTAAGTTCCAACCATTTTGCAACATCCTTTGCCTTAAACAGAGGATTCTCTGCATTCCCATACACATCAATCTCCTTACCAAGGAAAGTTGACTTACTGATTAATGTAATCTCATTCATACTTATATATATTTTTAAATTCAACCTCAAATGAAAGGGCATAAGAAATGCCCCATCCGCTAGTGTGAGAGGTGCAGACAGGGCATTGTATATTGTATGATAAAATCCATTAATTCTTTGTCTGTTTGTGCCTCTCACCTCACGAACTTACGAGTGCAAAGATAGCACGATTTTTCGGAATAAGCGTAATTTTAAAAGTTAAGAAATCAGTATAGCGTAAACCTATCAACAACAGTTCGGCGACAGTTCTACGCATTATCTTTGGAATCCCCTTTGTTTATCGGCACTTCACATCATTTAACTGTTTTCGAGAATTAATATTTTAGACGTGGTACGACTGGGCTTATGGTATGAGCAGCAGATTACTCAGTATATATTACTGGCACTCAGAAAATTACCTCGCTGAAAATAATATTTGAGCATAGTTAGGAAGCTCCATGCTTTCTTCGTAACTTTGCACCAAGTTCAATAGTGGACGAAACGATTAATCTATCATTTAATATGTCAGAATCTAAGACATACATCTTTGGTGAAAACCAAAACGGAGGTTCAAACGGAATGCTTGGACTTCTTGCTCCTCTGCTCCAGAAGCAGGGTGTGGATCCAAATGTGCTTCTCGCCATGAAGGGTAACAACGGAATGTGCGGTGAAGGTGGTTGGTTCATGTGGGTTATCTTCCTCTTCTTCCTTATGGGTTGGGGCGGCAATGGCTGGGGCGGCTTCGGCAATAACGGTCGTGGCGGTCTTGCTAACGAGATTAACAATGACTACGGTCGTAGCCTCTTGATGGATGCCATCGGCGGTAATCGTAACGCACTCAGTAATCTCGCTACTCAGCTCAATTGTACCGATGGACAGATTCAGAATGCCATTTCTGCCTTGACTTCACAGGTTCAGAGTGTAGGTAATCAGGTTGGTATGAGCGGTATGCAGACCATCAATGCTTTGCAGCAGGGTAACATGCAGATTGCTCAGCAGATTGCAAACTGCTGCTGCGAGAACCGCTTGGCAATGTGCCAGCAGACTGGTACTTTGCAGAATGCCATCAACAACGTGGCTGTAAGTCAGGAGCGTGCGGTTTCTTCCCTTGCCTATGCTACCAAGGACCAGACTTGCGATTTGCATAACGCCATTAAGGAAGCAACAGCAGAATTGAAGGCTGGTCAAACCGCCGCTGAGTTTAGGGAAATGCAGAATAAGATTGATGCTCTGCGTGATGAGAACAGTACCTTCAAGGCTTCCGCAATGACTTCACAAATCGTTGGTCAGGCTGTAGCACCTATTAATGCGGTATTGGCTGGTCTGCAGAACGAGGTTGCTGGTATCAAGTGCAAGATGCCTGAGACCGTGACTCTGAATTATTCGCAAGCAACAGCAGTCCCGAACTGTGTTGCGGCACAGATGGGACTGTATGGTTTGAATGCTGCTAACGGTGCAGGATTCTGGGGTTAAAGAAAGGAGGCTGCTATGTTATGGTTAAGACCTTTTACTTGGGTGAATCGTAACGGTTCGGCGGCTATCGCTTCTACTGGCGTGAAGGTGAATACCGCCAATGTGGTGTTCACCTTTAAAAACCACGCCTTCGTGAATGCCAACTACAGGGGAACGATTTTCGTGAATCTGAAACAGGCTATTCCGACTGGAACGACTGGTACGCTGCCTATCCTTTTCGAGACCAACGGAGTAACACAGGATGTAACCAAGTTCAATGGTGAAGCATTGACGGTTGCAGACGTGCCGGGAACTGGAGTTGTTCAGCTCTGGTTCGAGCGAGATACTAACACCCTTCAGCTGATGACGGGTATTGTTTAACAAACAGAATAGATAATAGGAGATTACATTATGTTTCAAGGTTTAAGAACAAATTCTTTATTCTATGTGCTCGACAAGGGCGAAAACCCGAACTTGCAGATTGGTCAGGTTGTTTCGGTGAGCAACCCTCAGACGAAATACCCTACCTTTAACAATGGCTTCACGCCTCAGCCTATGGAAACAGTGGTTGATGTGAAGGTGAAGATCAATGACGAGGAAGTGGATTTCAAACAGTTGCCTGCCAACGGACAGATAGCCAACGACAAGAACCTTGTGGTCAGCGACAACAAGGAAGCCATGAGTGCGGAGGTCGATGCGATGTTGAGACAATCCAAGGCGATACTGGAGAACGTAGATTACCATGAGAGAGTCGTTAAATCTTGTGAGGGAATGCTACTGCAGCTCAACCCCCAGATAGCCAAGGAGAAGGAACAGGCTGAGAAGATTTCCAAGCTGGAAGGCAAGGTTTCAGGCATGGAGGGCAAGCTTGACAGAATGATGGGATTGCTCGAACAGGTGGCAAGCAAGTAATCTCCTATCCTATCTATTCACTTTTAAAATCTTATGATTATGGTAATGATTGAGATTACAGAAGACAAGTTTGATGGCTTGTATGAGAACGTGGAGAAGGGCTTGCGCTACTTTGGAAAGGCTATGAGCTGCCTTGATGAAATGAAGCGCGAAGGCAGACGTGACAGATACGGCGAGCGCAACCGCATGCCCGATTATAGAGGTCGTGGAGGTAGAAGTGGTATGCGAGAGCATGAAGAGTACGACGACATGCGCCAACGTGAAGACCGTGTACGTGATTACAGAAGTGATTACGGAGAAGATTACTAACTAGTTTGGGGTGTGCTCAAAAGTGGGCATACCCCTTTCTTAAATTGATTGAGATTATGGAAAGAAAATACAGACAACCTTTGAACGCCTACGATTACCAGCCTGAGGAAATGAAGGCTTACCTGAGACATAACGGCTGGCACTTCAATAAGAAGATGTGTGAGTGGGCAGTGAAGCAGATGCGGAAGAACGGTAATCCTATCCGCATGATGAGCAAGGATGATATTGAGGACATCCTGAAGAAGAACAATATCGTGCTGGAGAATAATGTGGGCTATGACGCTTGCTACATCGCGCACATGTGCTTAGCCGATTTCTATGGCTCGTCTATCACGGAAGAGAAACAGATGGCTCAGTTCATCAAGGACTACGTGGATGATGAGGATCAGCAGGACGGTTTTATCTTCAACCGCTTCTATGCAGACACATCATTTAATGGTGTGGGCATTCCTTGGGAAGAGATATTGTAAAATATGAAAGAGCAGGAGATTTACTTGGAAAGGTACGACTGGACGGTACATGTGATGTATGATGTTCACTCAAAGGATGCCATGAAGGTAAGAAGGTATCTTCGGGATTTGGGATGCATCGGAATTCCTCTCGAAGATGCCTGTAATCTCGTGCTCGAATGTGAAGCGAACAAAGGGATAACATATTCTAATGTTAATATTAGAAAAACGGTGGTTGTTATAGGATGGGCTACTTCAAAGGCTGAATACATGAACAGCCTCTGCCACGAAATGCTGCATGTGGTTCAGCATATTTCCGAGCAGTTTTTGATAAATATGTATGGGGAGGAGGCTTGCTACTTGCTTGGTGGATTGGTGCAGGCTTGCTGCAAAAGAATTATATAAAATCTATAAATGAATGATAGCATACGTTGCAAACACATCTATAAAACCACAGACTTCAACCCAATACCAAGGATGGCTAGCCTTGTCCCTGCGACTGTGATAGGCATAAGCGAGATAGGCAGTCAGTATGACAAGGGTAGGAATGATGCTCACGCTCGCACACCAGCCCACGCACCCGATAGCTGCTGTAATAGCTGCTGATTTATGAATGATATGTTCCGTACTATCAAGGTATCGAGGAACGAAACCTACGAACATCAGCCCTACGCATCCGAGGAACGCAAGGAACTGAATACCCTTACCCGAGTCGAGCAAAGGAATAAGCATAAGAATAGCACTCAGAAACATGACCAACGTGAACACCCAGCCATAATTTCGCTTGCGCTTATCACCAATTACCTCACTACCAGCACAGTTCTGTAGCTGATAATATACGTCGCTCACCATCGAAGGGACACTAAAGCGCATCGCTGCGAGAAGTAGAAATCCTCCCAAGAGAAGAAACGAAATAATACTTAGTACATACATAATCTTTTCATTTTAATTAGTTAAACACTCATCTCAAGCATCTTCGGATAGCCAGTCTTATAGTTATAGGCTTCCACTTCTTCAATAGTCTTCAATTCTCCTACTGTTGCCTTGTGGCTTGCTGTGACATTGAAGCACTCCAGTGCATACATTTCAAGGGCTGATAGTAGCTGGATTGCCTTGTCACAATCCACAACTAGTTTCAGTCCACCAAGCCACAATGTTGTTGTTTTCTGCCCTGATGCTTTGGCAATGGTGGTAGAGTTCATCAGCCCCATACGTGTAACCTTGTCGAGCCATACCTCCATTCCGTTAAGCAGGAAAGAGTTGACGGACGAAGAAGCATCGTACTTCTCGATGTAGGCAAGCATCGTCTTCTTCATATACTCCAATGGCTCTGCGCCAAGACCCTCACTAATCTCTCTAATCTCCTCCATGCTTGCTTGCTCTCCACTCGCCAAGATGTCGTTCAACACCAAATCCATGCTCGGCTTGTAGTCATACCGCTCAAGCATATAATCACAGAGCGAGGACTCCTTTTCCTGCCCATCCTCTGTTTTATCAATCTGCATGGTCTTAGCCCATGCAACTCTGTAGATGTCTCCATCCACAACCTTAAAAGCCGCAAAATCGGCTGATTCTCCAAACGTTTTTACCATAATTCTAACAATAATTATATTTCCCTTACACGCCCCTTCCTGCTTGCTTGCAGAAAGGGGTAAAGTTTTAAATGATTATAAAGAGCACACTGGACGTGAAAATCTGCCTGTTTCGTTCTTTTGGCGGTATGGACTACCACCACCAATCATATCCTGCACCCACGCATAGTTAACGGAATGCTGAGTAGACGTCCAATGATCACTTAACTCAATAATATCACCGCCAATTTTTTGCAGTGCCCCTTCTATTGCATCTATATTATTAAAAGCATCATAGGCTTCACCTAATGACCACAAATATCCTTTCTTTCCGTTCTTAAAGGTATAATTACGGCAGTAAGTTGCAGCTATTTGTGAAGTTGCTCCGAACTTAGAAATAATCTTATTTGTATTTTCTTCGCCAGCATAGTCTTTTCTAGCTATATTAACGTTTTCAGTAGTTATAATTTCAGGGACAGTCGTATTATTATTGCCCCATCTAGAGCCACTTCCAGAAGTAGGATAAGTAGGCGAAATCACGAACTTACTATTCTCTGTGCCTACATATACACCTACTGCCTTTCCGTTATTAGCGGTATTCCAATCATCAGGCTTGGTGAAATTACCATCCGTATCATATATATATACACCGACATAGATATATTTATATGTCATCACAACAGCTCTACTTGTACCTACGCCAGCAGTATAGGATAGTTCTACTGGTGTAGTGTATCCACTTACGCTACTTGCACTTACAGTATACGTATTAACCGAAGGAATCTTGAATACAAGAGGTGTTCCATTCCAAGTCTGTGTCTGAGTTTCGTTAGTCATTGTATTCTTTACAGTCACAACAGCACCATTCAGCTTGCTATCTGATGATGATACTGTACTTTTAAGTGTCACTGTCACAGTTTCATTGTAATCACCTCCACCTCCAGCAATCTCTCCCCATACGGCATTATTGCCTGAGATGTCGTAGAGCTGATAGAACTTATACCCATGCTCTGCGGAACTGTCCGCTACTCGGCACATATATCCTACCTTGAACGAGCGTGTCACTCCATTGTCTGTAAATGTGAGCGTACTTGATGTAGGAGCAGATGAGAGCGTAGGAATTACATATTCTGTATCTGTAAACTTAGCATTTGCAGGTACATTTGCATTGACGGTGTGATTATTCACCATTGCCGCATTGTCCGCATTTGATGCGCTTGCAGCCTTCTCCGTCTTGCCGAGATACTTTTTGTCGGCATCGACTGTTTTCATGTATGCCGCCAAACTTTGATGAGATGTGAGGAATCCACTGTCGTTAGTGAGCTGTGATACCTTAGTTGGTATTTGCGAGGTCTTGGCGTATGCAGAGAGGTCTTGGTGGGAGGTTAAGAAAGTCGCTCCCTTTGTGATGGCGATAGTTTTATCTGTCTTGGTGATGTCCGTCACGGCGTTACCTGTGCCTGTAACGGATATATCGTTGACGTACCCATCGAGTGACTGGTGAGAGGTGATGTAGTTTCCCCTTGGCTGATAAGTGTTCTCTGCATCCGTCTTGGTGAGGTAAGAGGCGAGGGATTGATGCTCGGTAAGGTAGCCAGCATCATTCGTGAACTCGCTTACCTTTGTCGGGTGGTTCTGAATCTCGGTCCAATCGATGGCGCTCTTTAGAGCAAGCGTACCAAGCTTTCCCCTGACGTAGGCAAAGAGCTGGCTCATCGGGCGTCGATGGTAAGTAACGGTAGTAGTTCCACCTCCTGCGAACTGTGACACATAGTAATCCCCATCCTCAGGAATACTGTCAGAAGAAGCAGTACTTAATGCGTTGACGAGTGCATTTGAAGCATCATTCAATGTAGCCTTTCCTGTACCACCACGCTCAACTGCGAGCACACCAGAATTAATGTCCTCTGCACTATGCTTGTGCGCACTAGGGGTATAAGCATCAGGCTTTCCTGTGATGTTTTCCCAAGCAATAGAGCCTGCCGAGCTAGCGAAAGCCACGGTGAGAAGTTTCGTCACCCCACCAATGGCGAGGGAAATCTGGTTGCTGTCGGTGTTTGTGAGGCTGGTGAAGATCCCATCCAAGTGAACACCGTCTAACTTGTCGGCATCTGCAGCCTTGCCATCTGCGGATTTGAGGTAATCGGCGAGTATAGTGTCAATTTGCTTCTTGGTATATCCGTCTATGATGCCATATCCTGCCAAAGTGGTAGCCCTGTCTGCCTTCTTCGTGATGGCATCTTGGATGGTGGCGTGCAAGGTATCGTCCGCTGCAAGCTTATCAGCAATCTCATTTAAAGTATCCAGAGCCTCTGGTGCTCCACCAATCAGGTCAGAGAGAGCCTTTCGGAACGAACCTTCCACCTCGGAAGAGCCGTTGATGATGTTGATGATGTCACGCAAAGCCTTTTCCTCAACCTTGGCACGGTCAGCCTCGCTTGCAAGGTCGGAAGCGAGGGCATAGCTTGCCAGCGCAGACTCCAGTGCGTACTGGTCGTGCGTGTGGGTGGTGATGTTTCCGGTGAGCACATTCTCCACGTTCGTCTTTGTCAGCTCGTAGGCTGAGGATACAGAAACGCCACTATTGTAATAGTCACCCCTGGCGTCATCGTAAAGCCACCAGTTGCCTTCAATAATCTTTGGTGACATACCATTATCTCCCTTGTCACCTTTTTCGCCTTGATCACCCTTGTCGCCAGTATTACCTCGCTCTCCTTGAATACCTTGGTCGCCCTTGTCGCCTTTGATACCTTGGATGCCTTGGATACCTTGGTCGCCTTTCTCACCTTGATCACCCTTGTCACCCTTGACAAAAATGTCGGTCTTGTCGTATTCCTTGGTAGTAGAGTTCCATGTATAAACATAGTTGTCTGGACCAACCTTGGTAGGATGGCTGGCGGTATCGTTGGCATTGTTAACGGCATCATTCACCTTTCCGATGGATGAAGCGGCATCGCTCTCACGTTTCTTCTCTGCATCCACCCTAGCAGTCTCAGCAGAAATGCGACTGGACTCGTTAGAAATTCTGGTATTCTCGCTTGCTACACGGTCGTCTTCAGCATTCTGTACGCTGTCGCTGATTGACTTTGCGGCATTTGCCTTCTGCGTAGCATCCTCTGCTGCAGAATTGGCATTTTCGGCTGCGGTGTTCGCCTTGGCGGTTGCGTCCTTAGCTTGCTCTGTTGCTGTATCACACTTCTCCACAGCATCCAAAGCTGGCTTCTGTAACTGTTTGATTTGCTCCTCGGTGAAATCATCGAATGTGAACTTATCTCCCCTTGGGATGGCAAAGCTAAGGTTGTAGATAGGGTTGCCATCGGAATCAGTTCCGTTGGCAGAAAGTGAAGCTGTTGCTTGCGAGCCTTGTGGGAGGGTTGTAACAGTGCCAATCGTGATTTGCGGCGTCTTACCGGTGAAGCCCCTGAAGCCCGACATGTCAACGAGGTAGCTGTAGAACTTCTTGCCTTTGCTGTTGGTAGCCACGACATAAAGTTTGGCATTGTCCTCATCCTCAATATCGACTGTATTGATGAGGATAAAATCGTTCTCTGCGAATGTGTTCACGTCAGTCTGGTTCATCTCTTCAATGGAAGAGAACACCTTCTTGATGGAGAAAGACTTACCTGTTAGGTTGACATCAGTCTTGTTGTATGTCTTTGTGTCCGGATTCCACCGGTAATAATAGCCATCTGAATCTACGTAAGGTGCATGGCGGGCTGTATCGTTGGCACGCTCGGAAGCAGAGAGGGCTTCTTTCGCCGCCGCATTGGCGGCTGTGACGCTTTCAGACACGTTGTTTGCAGCAGAAAGCGCCGCATTGGCTGCATCGTTAGCCTTTGTCGCTGCAGAATTGGCATTGCCTGCAGACTCGTTTGCAGCGGAAGCATTCTCTGTAGCCTCGTTTGCAGCCTCGTTAGCCTTTGCCGTGGCGGCGTTGGCATTACTGGTTGCAGTATTGGCACCCTGCGTTGCACTGATTGCATCCTGCGAGGCTTTGTTTGCGTCCTTGGTCGCTGACTTGGCATCTTCAATGACACCGTTGACCTTGGCAAGAGCTTCATCCGTCTCAGCTAAAGATTCCTGAAACTTGCGAAAAGTCTTATCATCAATATCATCTGTCTTGACAAGAGGAACCATGGTTCCCAACTTTATGTCTTTTCTGAATGTAGGCATATTTAATTTCTTTTGGTTCTGATGAAGTGAATATTTGGATTTTAACATTCTCTGGGATAATTCTCATTCTGAGATAGAACTTATCCATATCTTTGTGTGCTTGGATAGGTACTCTTGGCTTTTTCCCATCGACAGAATCCTGACGGATGACTAGCTTGCCTGGGCGCTTGAGTTCAATCATCAAATAGATGTCTCGCTGCAAGGGGATCTCCCGGGTTATCCACGCACGTTCCTCTTCGCTGTATGTTGAAACTACGTATTCCATTGCTTTGTAAGATATTTCGTCCAACTGTAATGAGTCCTGCTTGAAGGATAGCCGGTGTATTGCTGATACACACGTGCTTCCTGTTCGAAAGAGATTGCCCGATACGCCTTGTGAGGGTTGTGGATAACCAAGAGGCGAATGAACCATTCCAACACATACCAGAGGTAGAAAAAGACGTATAACATTTCCTGCATCTGCTTGGTATGGATTTGTTCATGAACTACCGTTTGATGCGAGAGGGTTTTGTTTCCTCTGACAAACAACACTCCGAAGAGGTTTATCGCAATGAATCCCTTTGGAGGGATGATGCTGTTTCTGATTATTTTCATGACAAAAACTTATTTAGAGATTATCCAATATGTTTTTCCGTTAGGAGCTCCATACCCAACAATATCAAATATTCCATTATCGAGTACTAGCACCTCTGATATAGGCGCACTCGTCCAACCATTGCACCAAAAAAACACATTACTATTTGTAGGATACAAACGTGGAGTAACACCTACCCTTGTTTCCAATGGAGCAACTAACTTTAGATTGACAAATTCATTGTTATCCAATTCTGGCATTGTGTATATTGACGAACCTAAAAGTAGCGAACCACTCAGTACATCATTGCTATTAGAGACATTCAAACGAACTGTTCTTGCAATAAGGTCACCGCTTATCTTTATGTTTCCATTTTCATCAAGAGTAAAATTATTGGATTCTATGGATATTTCACCAGTTTTAAATCGCATTGTCTTGCCTGTTATGTTGATGTTATCTGCGTCTATCTTTGCCGTTGAAATTCCGTTCATAATCATCGTGGAGATTTCTGCAGCAGACACGACCTTACCATCAACATATTCCTTGGAAACGAGGGATGCTTTGTCGGCAGTGGTGAGAAGTCCAGAGGTGTTTTTGAGTGTGCCATCGGAATTGAAGCGATTTCCGACAACAGCAAGGCTGCTGGCATTCTGTGAGATTAACGATTGGAGGTGCTCCACATCACCATCTACAGACTTACGTAAAGACTCGACCGTTGACGAAATGCTGTTAGAGGTCTGTGTGATGCGAGAGTTACAATCGTCAATCCTGCCATCGGCGTATTCCTTGTTTGACTGTATTGCCGAAGACAATGAGTTGGCGGTTTGCGTAAGCTGGGACTTTAGGTTCTCGACCTTACCATCAGCATCTTGCTTGTTCTTTGCAACGGTTGCAGTAATGCTGTCGGTAGTCTGCTTGATTTCGCTCTTAGCCTTCTCAATCTGCCCGTCAGTATATTCCTTGTTGGACTCCACTGTAGCGGTGATTTTATCAGCGGTCTGCTCGATTTTAGAATTCGCTGCTTCTATCTTACCATCAGTATCTGCCTTATACTCCTCTACTTTAGCAGTAATGCTGTCGGTAGTCTGCTTGATTTCGCTCTTAGCCTTCTCAATCTTGTCGTTCAGCTCCGTTTTGTTTTTCTCTACGGTTGACGTGATGCTGTAGGCGGTAAAATCCAGACGGGAGTTAGTATCCTCCAGGGAACCATCAACATCTTGCTTGACCTTTGAGACTGACAAGGAAATGTTCTCGGCTGTCTGACGAAACTCAGAGTGGTATCTCTCCAGCTTTGTTCCTTGGTCGCTCACGGTGTTTCGAAGCTCCGTGAAGGTCTGCTTGAACTCACGCTGATTACTTACGAGTGTAGAATAGAAGCTTTGCACATTGGTGTAAGCTCTTACGGTGACGGCATACTTAACATCGCTGTCCGGAATACGGCAAACGACATAAGCCTCAGCCTGCGTGCAAGGTATGACAATAGGCTTTCCGTTCAAGTCGGTTGTATTAACTGTGGAGATATTACTCCCTCGTATGTAGAAAGAGCACCCATCGGACTCAATCGGAATGTCAGACACCATGTTTGTGGTCGTGATACTGACAATCTCTGCATCATTCATCACATGCCCGCCAACGAGAAGCTTCATTCGGATCAGCTTGTCTTGGGCAGAAGGTATGATGCCATCCTTCTGCACATTGAATATGACAGATGAAGGAGATGCTATCACGCCCATTCCATCGTATCCATTGTTTCCGTCAGAGCCACAAGGGATACCAAACTCCAAGACAGCATCGTTAATGGTGCCAACGTTAATGACATATCCTTGGGAGCCAGCAGGGAGTGTATAGACCTTGCCAACACGAATAGTTGCAGCCTTTCCGATGGTGGATGAATCACGATCAGTATTGATAGCTACGACTTCAAGAGCAACGTTAGGATTGTCCGTGCCCTGCTCTTCCTCGCTATGAGGAACCAACTCGAAAGCTTCGGTCTTATCAATGGTGCTCAGATTTCCGTTAGTCGTATCACGGCACACCAAGGTATAGACTCCACAATACTTCTGCTGAGAACCAGAAAACTCGAAAGAAATAACATTTCCCTTGATGGAGAAATCGGGGATGGCTATCACCTTATTATATACGACAAGCTGCACTTGCAAGGTCTTTGTTTCAAGTGATTCCTGCTTGCCGTTTGTTGTGATTCCCCAACTGACGTGAATGTCATTATGAATGCGAATTCTTTTCATATTTTCTAGCTTTTAGAAGTTTGTGCTCCAAGCTGCTGTAAGGCAATAGCGTACATCTGAGTGGCTTTTGTATCATCGTATGCAGAGAGCAACAGATAAGCGATGTAGTAGATGAAAGCATTTTTCAGCATATCCGGAACGGCAATATCAGTTGAAGACTCAGTATTGATGTTCTTTGGAACGCCGACAAAAGAAACGGTTGCCTCGTCTGCCATTGGCTGCAAGAGAATCCGGATAGGATTTTCCCGAAGGATTGTAGCCTGAGGACGGTCTTTTGTTCCCTTGGCGGTATCATCGAACATCATGAGTGCTTCATCAGAAGTATCTTCTACTGGGACAACAGCCTTGAACCAGTCCTTGCCGCGAATGCGAGAGACATTGATAATCTCTGTGCCGGCATCCATTGAGACTACTCCAATGCCCAGTTGCTCATTGTATGTTGAAACCTGCAAGGTAGAAGTGGTAGCGCCAATCTTCTTGGAATCAGCCAAGACAGCGGAAGAGGATGCCGTGATGGTAAGCCAATGCAAAGCATCGTTAATCTTCGACTTGATGATATTATCCATATACAAATCTTCCTTCTCATCGGTGATTTCCGATGTGTTGTTGGATTCCTCGTCTATGCACCAACGTACTGCCTTTATGATTTCTTCTACACTCATTACACCTTATTATATATGTTACTCGTTAAAGTCTGGGAAAATAAGACCAGCCTTAGAAGCATGCTTCATGGCAGTAGCAAGGGTCTTGCATTCCTTGTCAAAACGATTATTTACGTAATTGATAACCTCGTCTGCTGTGCGAATGTCTCTTATCTCTTCGTTCATTGGAGGCTGAGCTACCTTCTTGACATGCTCATTAACTATTCCCTGCTCAACATTCGGATCTAATGCCGCTTCCTTCTCCTCTTCAAGTTTTGCCTTTTCGCCAGGGTACTCTTCTTCCTCATGGTCGAGAACAATGGTGTTGTTGGCAAAAAGCAAGCTAGACTCGAGTAAATCCTGTGCGTAACGATTACGAAGCGTAATTGATGGATATTTGTTAGTTACCACATTTCCATTCGTAAAATTGTATCGCATTTGATTACCGTGCTTACCAAGAAGCAGGTAGCTAATATTGTTATTGTTTACTCTTGCTTTATATGTCTTAATCATGTTTTCTAATTTTAAAACGGAGGCAGGGCATTTGAACCTCTGCCCCCGTGGATATATATTTGGATGATAGAGACTCCTGTTACTGAGCTACATCCTGACCTGTATAGATAGTCCAAGCGCTGCCGGTATAATAGTATACAGTACCAGCCTCGTACGTAACATCATCAGTAGGAGAATTAGAACCCTTCTTTACGTAGTCCTTTGTAAGAGCAACCTTCATGCCCTTTGCAGGAGTACCAGGAAGTTCACCCATTGAAATGATAGCATTGAGCGATTCAGTTGCAATCTTTGCAATTCTGTCCTTTGGACCAACCAAGATAGAGTTGAAGCCACGAAGTGCAACAGAATCTGCCTCCTGATGAATCCAACGCTTAGCATCACGAACTTCGCCACCACCCTTAGACATGTCGTTGGTCTGTTCCTTCTTGCCAATCTTTACGTAACGTCGAGAAGCCTTAGGGTCAAAGATTACCATAAAGTCTGACATACCCATAAGGTCGAGAGTCTGACACCAGACGAAATCAATCGAGCCGAAAGTATCCTTGAAACGTTTGAAGTTAAGATCAAACTCGTTATGATTGATGAAGTCATTCTGGTGGCTACCCTCTAGCTTGATATTCTCCAAACGCTCAATAGCATTCTTTCCGCAGAATGCGAAGCAGCGGTTATTCTCTGAGAACTCAGTGAACTGGAGCTTAGAAATTGCGATAAGGTCAGCCAATGTATAGGTATCGTCAATACCGTAGGTATTAGTCAACTGGTTAATGATACCCTCAGAGGTATAAACGTCCTCTATCTGACCATCACCAGTTTCTACCTTGAAACGAGACTTACAGCCTAAGAGGTAAGTACGCTCTGCACGAAGATTATACTTGATGATTGCGTCTGTTTTAAGGTCGGCAACAGTGATAGGCTGCTCCTTCTTAACCTTCTCGTAATCATCGGTGAAGACAATGTTCAAAAGCTTCTTCTGAACATATACTTCCTTCTCACGTGGCTGATAGTTCTCTGGTGTAATTGTAAGCTGAGACTCGGATGCAGCAGAAGATGCAGCAAGGAATGTGGAGCCAACAGGAATCTCAGGACAGGTCATGTTGTCAAGATTCAAGCGTGTATCGCCGGAATTCTTTGGCTTACCATTAATCGCCTGAAGAGTAGCCTTCTTACCGTTAGCTTCGATAACAAAGAGCATAAGATAACCCTCTCGCTTTTCCTGAGAGCCTTCTGCGTAACCAGCTACTTCTGGAACTATAACAGTAGTGCCCTTGTAGAATGGACGGATAGAACCAGAGAAATTGGTTGAGTTAATCTCAATGGTGTCTCCAGTATTGATTTTGACAGTAACCTGACCATCAAGAGTATCACCACCAACACGCATGTGAGAAATTGACCAGTTTCTGATTGTGACGGTCTTAGCCATACGGCGAACGATTGAAAGGAGCGGTGTCTTATAAGGATAGAACTTAACAATCTCATTATCCCATTCCTTCTCAAGCAAACCGCCCTCTTTAAGCTGAGTAGAAGAAGCCTGAGAGCCTGTAAGGTCTTGACCATCTTTCTTGCCGCCTGGACTAAGGCGATCAGACTTTCCTGCCTCTACTGGTTCGGTAGCCTTAACTGTTGCATCGCTTGCAGGATTAGGACCTTCGTCACCAATCTGAGGTTCAACGAGATCTGCCACAGCCATTGCGCCACCGCCTGTAACTACTGCAAGAATCATCAGAATCATCTTACAGATGAACTGAGTAGAAAAATAATTAATTACTTTCTTCATTTTATACTTATATTTATGGATTAATTACTTCTAATATCATCAAAGAAACTTTCACGTTTCTGTTTTATGACAGGCTTGTTTCCTGCACCAGAACTAGACAGCGAAGGAGGAATGCCCTCTGTTGCAGAAGAGCGGACCTTATTCTGAATCTTCTCATTTCGGGCTTGCATGGCAGCCTCCTCACGTGCGGAAGAAATATCAGAATCGTAGTTGTAGGCATTCTTGAAGAGATTCCATGTCTCGGAAGAGATATTGCCTTCCTCGGCATCCTGAATGACGCCCCAAACCTTACCGTAAAGATCGTTTGCCTCATCATCGGAAAGACCTAACTTCAGCAAAGCCTCATAAGACTTTCTAAGGTTTTCATCCAACTGCTGGCTGTGCTTCTCCTGCTCGGCTACCTTCTCTTGGAACTTGGTAATCTGATCTGCAACCTTCTTGGAAAGCTCTTCGTCTTCAAGAGCAGCCTTGATGTCGATACCCTGCGAAGCCATCCACTCCAATGGGTGCATGCCCTTGCGTGTAGCATCAAGAACCATGGCGCCAAGCCACTTGTTGTTGTCAAGCATCTTACTCAATGCCTGACCGTTCTTTTCATACTCGCCGAGTCTGTCAGCATCATCATTCATGGCAGCATAACGGGCTTCCTTGTCTTCGAAGTCGATGTCAGAATGGCGCTGCGAGAAACGCTTGGAGAAGGCTGTACGATTAGGTCGCTCGTCAACAGGTGGAGTCTCCTGCTCTGCTGGAGCTTCCTGCTGCGTAGCATCCTCTGCGTTCATTTTTTCTAATTCTTCTTTTGTCATAGTTATAACTGTTTGAAAACTTTTCGGCAAAAATGCAAAGAAAACAAAGAAGTTTTGCGGTGTTCCAAACCAGTATATATCAGTCGATTGGAACACCGCAAAGAAAGCAATGATTTTACCTATTTTTGCGCCTATAATTAATAATGTGTAAAGAAATATGGCAAAGGCAAATTTATTAACACTTAGTAGAGTGATGCCTCGGCATAACAAATATGATTCGGTCAAGGATCGAAAGCGGAGACAGGAGCACGGAAAGGACTGGGAGCTTCTTACCCGATGTAGGAACGACTGGAATAACCTGAGTGGCGTAAGGGAGACGAGAGCAAGAACCATGAGATACTGTAACGGTGAACAATGGAGCGACACCATCAGAGTTTATCATCGTGGCTATTGGGAAGAAATGTCAGAAAAGACCTACATGCAGAAGCGCAATCAGACACCAATGAGCAACAACATCATGATAAGTATCTTGGAATCTATTGCCGGTCTCTACGCCAAGCAGGGAACGGAACCCGTCTGCTTTGCAAGAGATAATGACTCCAGACAACTGAGCGACATGATGAGTGCTACGATGCAATGCAACTGGCAGACAACCGGCATGCAGGATTTGCTGAATCACCTCATCAAGGATTATCTGCAGGGCGGTCAGATGTTCGTAAGGGAGAGCTGGGAAGACCGGGAACTTGAAATGCCTGACGCTTGGACGGACGCAATGGAACCGGACCACATGTTCTTTGAGTGCGGAAGTGACCCAAGACACAATGACGTTTGTCTGATAGGCTGTCTGCATGACGTAAGCAAGGAAGACCTGTATCAGAAGTTTTCCAGAAGGGAATACGGACTGACGGTTGATGATCTGAATAGGATTTTTGACATTCATGATGTAGACGATAGCAGTTATGGCTACGAGTTCAACGAGGAAAAGGCTTTGGACAATCTCAGCTTCGATTACACCAACAAGGGCAGACACTACGTAAGAGTTATAGAGGTATGGAGTACGGAAACCAAGCCTAGACTACAATGCTTCGACCCTATTGCCAAGAATATGAACAATGCTTGGTTCCGTGTGGATTTGGAAGACACGGCTATGATAAACAAGCTGATTCAGGAAAACGAGAAGCGAAAGAAGCAGTATGATGAATACGGTGTGCCGGAAGAAGACCGTGCCTACATCACATCGGAAGAGCTTTCTGATAAATACTGGTACTACACCTTCATGGCTCCTGACGGTACGGTCCTATGTCGTGGAGAATCTCCATACGATTTCAAGAGTCACCCATACACCATGAAGCTTTATCCGTTCATCAACGGAGAGATTCATCCTTTCATGACCAACGTGATAGACCAGCAGCGCTACATCAACCGCCTCATCGTAATGAACGACATGAGTATCAGAAGCAGCTTCAAGGGATTCAAGATGATTCCTACAACCGTACTGGGTGGAAGAACACCAGAGCAGTTCATGGAAGAGGCAATAGAATACGATGGATGGATATTCTATACGCCAAAGAGAACAATGCCTAATGTGAAACCAGAGATTATCACTTCGAATGCTGTGAACATCGGAACAAACGAACTATTGCAGATAGAGCTGAACCTTATCAGAGAGGTGACAAACGTGAGCGGTGCCTTGCAGGGAAAGACTCCTTCGGCTGGTACGTCTGCTGCAAGATACGCCCAGGAGAGCCAGAACGCAACTACTTCGCTTTACACAATCCTATCCGATATGGAGATTTTTACGGAGAAGCTGGCGATGAAGAAATGCTCAATCATTCAGCAGTTCTACGAGGACGGAAGAAAGATTTTCAACAAGGACGGTCTGAACACCTACAGCTATGACAGGCTATCTGCAAGAGACATTCATTTCAAGATAAGCATCAAGAATGCGGCTGCATCTGCTGCCTTCAACACTTTGCAGAATGACGACTTGAAGGAGTTGCTGCAGATGGGTGCAATCAACCTGATCCAGTACTTGCAGAACGTAAACAAGCCTTATGCAGACAAGTTGCTTGCCAGCGTGCAGGAACAGCAGGCGCAGCTTGAACAGATGTATCAGCAGCAACAGGCAATAGCTAAACAGCAAGGAGGAGGTCAGGTAGTAGACGGAATAGTACAGGGCGCAGACCAGAACGCTGTAGCACAGGCTATGAATTTGTATAACAATCAAGCAGCATAATGTATGGAATTACAGATAACGATAGACTGGAGTCATGTCAAGAATGCGGTAAAGAAGCATCTTTCCATCATGGGCAAAAGGCAGAAGAACCAGGAAGGGAACACTGCCTTTGCTGGAATCACACTATCAAGTGCGGAAGAGGACGTGATGAAGCAATATATCAATGCTGCCGTGGAAACCTTTGTGGGAGAAATGGCGCAGCTGGTAACCTATTATGATAGCGGTGATTTTCTGATATTTAAGATAAACAATTCACGCTGGGCAGGGACAGAGACGAGCGTAACGGTTCCATTCGAAGGGAATCTGATAGGCTATGTTGTGGCTTACGTGGCAAACGCCGTACTGGGAATGAATTATCCGGAGCTGGCAAAGAAGTATGAGAGCGACATGACCAATCATCTGAATGCCGCCATCAAGCTGGTTTTTCACAAGACCCCACCGGCAAGCAGCAACACAAGTCTGACAGACATGACAGGCGAAATAATAATTGACTAAAAAGGATAAGTTATGATCATAAAATTTCAAATTATCAAATCGGTAGTGATGGAGGCAGTAAAGTCGACAACCTACCTGAAAGCAAAGATAGATACTGCGGCAGACGAAAAAGCAGCGAAAATAAGCTTTAACGAGGCTGCAGGCGACGATGAGGTTCACGAAAGAACGCTGACCCACGACTTTGATACAGCATTGGAAGTATTGAAGACCATCTTCGTAGACTATCTTGTGCCAACGCCTCAAACTATTGGCGACAACTCCATCTACTATGGAAGCAGAACGGATGATATAGTGGAGTTCACCCTATCAGTATCAAGACGTTATAACGGAACGCTGACCGATGCACTAGCAAGGCTGTCAGCAAGATACGTGGAGGACTACATGATATACCAGTGGTGGCTAAAAACAACAAACCTGAAACAAGCGGAGCCATACCAAGCTACACTTGCATCAGATGAGATAGCCATCAGAAAGTGCTTCGTGATGAGTGGTCCTCTGGTCCCAAAGGTTCCTTATTCTTCCACATTGACCGCCAAGGTTGACGGAAGCGACACTGACGGTGGCGTTACAATAGCAGTAGAGAACTATGAAGTGACCCTATCCTACTCTATTGACGATGGTGCTATTGACGATATTGAGGCAAGAAGCAGCGACCCTTGTATCTTGGAAGTTCACAGAACTCAGGAGCCTCATACCTTCTGGCTGAGACCGTTGAACACCGGAGTGGCTTACGTGACATTATTCTCACGCCACAGCGACAACCTGAAAACGGAAATAGAAGTAACCATAGCAAAGGAGGTATAAGATGGAGTTCAATTCATTACACCCTACGCATTTCCTAAGAGAGAAAGGATGGAAGCCTGAGCCAAATCCTTTCCTTCCGAAGCCTCCACGTCCTGCCCATGTGTATTTCGACAAGCATATCTTTATCTATTCCAATCAACTTTGGTATGATATAGATGCAACAACCCACATGATGGGCAGAGTAAGACAGGAGAGCGACCCGAACATTGCGAATACCGTTCCGACAAGTGAGAACACGCAGGAAAGACCACTTTTCTATAGATGGTTCGACAAATACCTGAAAAAGGTAGAAGGTCTGCTTTCTGCCTACGTCATGAAACCGCAGGGCGTGGTAAGAGACAATGCCTTGAAGGAATGGGATGAGAAGGAAATGTGGCTGAGAATGCCAGATTACTGGGACGATGCAAGACTGGACGAACTGGTGCAGGCAATACATCATTATATATCAACCGGTGCTCTGTATGAATACTTCCTGCTGACATTGACAAGTAAAGACCCGCTGACCGTTGACAAGGCTACACAGCTGGAAGACGACGAGCTGGAGATTCTAGAAGCAGCCAATGCCAGCAAGCCAGGTGGAATGATTCATACATTGAAGCCATTTGGATAAAAAGGAAAGGAAGGCTTATGGAAGATTTGGAATATGACGATTTTAAATCGGTAAGGGAATTTCAGAAGGAGAAGAAGGAAAAAGCCAAGACCATTCTTCCTGCAAGGAAGAGTGCGCAGAAAGAATATATCAGAGATTTCTTGGCAAGGAATCAGGAAAAGTTTGAAGAGTGCATGGATCAGCTGGCAGAATATGATCCTAAGACATACGTCACCATCTACAAGGACCTGACCAAACACATGATTCCTAAACAGAGCGAGGTAAGCGTGACTCATGGACTTGACGAAGACTTCAAGCAGCTGGCAGCACTGGCACAGACCAAGACAGACAACAATGCCTTGGACGTTACGCAAGTGCCGCAGATAACGGATGCGGATTTTGAAGAAATAAAAGAGTTGGGCGATGGCATTAGTTAGAGAAGTAGATATTGACGAACTCGTTGCCGAGAACAAAAGGCGATACGATGAGATTTATGGCACTTACGACCCTTGGACGGGCGAAGGCTGCTATGATTTCGAGCATCGTGAACTCCTGGAACTTCCCGACTTCATGATTCCGAAGATGTGGGTCCCCAAAGAATGTATGCGAACCTTATTATATAGGGGGCTGAAACAGCTTGGCAGCATGAAGAAATATATCATCGAGGCATGGGGTAAGCAGTATGAAGAGAAAAGCTATTACACCAGACAGCTTAAAATGGTGCTCACCTTCGAAATCATGAAAGTCAGATTCAGAGAAGACCCTGAATTTGCCCTTTATGCTACCGACAAGATTGAGGATAAGGTAAGCGGTGACATGATTCCTTTCAAGCTGAACTATCCTCAGCGAAAACTCTTGAAGATATTTGAGGATTTGAGAACCAGCGGCAGGGCTATCCGTGTAGTTATCCTGAAAGCCAGACAATGGGGCGGTTCTACCCTCACCCAGCTTTACATCAAATGGTTGCAGGATTTCCGTAAGGACGGTTGGAATGCTATTGTACTAGCCCAGCAGAAGAATACGGCAAAGAAAATCAAGGCTATGTATCGAAAGGCTTTGGAGAACCAACCGGGATGGACGATTGGCAGACCTGGAGCGAAGCTTCAATTCTCTCCTTACGAGAACTCACCAGACGATTTCCAAGTTACAGACGGAATGAGGGCAATTCGAAGAAGTACACTGACCGTGGCTTCTTTCGAGAACTTCGATTCCGTGCGAGGTAGCAACTTCCACTGCGCCCACTATTCCGAGGTTGCTTATTGGAAGAAGACTCCCGAG
The DNA here is from genome assembly GCF_052116205.1 of Prevotella sp. Sow4_E9_plate. Taxonomy (NCBI): domain Bacteria; kingdom Pseudomonadati; phylum Bacteroidota; class Bacteroidia; order Bacteroidales; family Prevotellaceae; genus Prevotella; species Prevotella sp. Sow4_E9_plate. The sequence continues at coordinate 40,993 of NZ_JBQKLN010000022.1, forward strand.
CATGACCCAGAGGGTGTGATTTCGTCAATATCTGGTGGTATCAGAAACCAAGAGGATAACCTAGAGGTATTCGAGAGTACCGGAAAAGGTAACTCTGGTTTTTTCTATGAGAAATGCCAGTTGGCGATGGACCCGAAGAACAATGATGCCTATTCGTTTCTGTTCATTCCTTGCTTCTTTATCGAGCATGATATGGAAGAGGTGAAGAATGAGCGAGCATTTGCAAGATGGCTATTGGAGAACAGAGACAAGAGTAGCAACCCGAAGGGCTACCGAGAGACTGGTAAGTTCTTCTGGCGAATGTGGGAAAAGGGTGCTTGCTTCCAAGCCATTGAATGGTACAGGAACTTCCGCAACAAGTTTACCACCCATTCCTTCTGTGCTACAGAGGCGCCAGTGGACGAAGAGGACGCTTTCAGAAACTCAGGTAATCTGGTATTCAATCCGTACAGTATTGATGATTTGCAGAAAAAGTACAAGCGTGAACCTCTCTATACGGCAGACATCATAGTTGACGGAAACAAGAATGACTCAACCATTGAGAAATCGAAGGTGAGCATCAGGACAGATGGTGACGGAGACTTGAAGATTTGGGCTGTTCCTAACGTTCTGCAGGTTGATAACAGATACTTGGTGAGCGTGGATATTGGCGGTAAGAGTGCCACTTCTGACTATACAGTCATGACGGTGATAGACCGATTCGGGATGATTCCGACCGTCAAGGGAAAACCGAAGGTAGTAGCTAGATACAGAGGTCATGTAAGACACGACAAGCTGGCGTGGATGGCTGCTGCCCTAGCCCATTATTATGATGATGCCCTGCTGGTGATTGAGAGTAATACGGCAGATAGAGAGAAGAACAACAATACGGAAGGTGACCACTTCGGAAGTATCCTGAACGAGATTGCCGACTACTACGATAATCTTTATCAGCGAACCACAAGCCCGGAAGACGTGACTGATGATGTACTTGCAAAGTACGGTTTCCAGACCAACAAACTGACAAAGGGATGGATAATTGACAACTTGGAGCAGTTTGTGGATGATATGCTTTGGGATGAGCCAGACAAGGAAATGTATCATGAGCTGAGAATATATGAGCGACATGATGATGGAAGTCTCGGTAATATCGTTGGCAACGGAAACCATGATGACGTTCTGATGAGTACGGCAATCGGTCTTTGGGTGAGTGCCAACGACATGGATAAGCCTCAATGGAAAAAGAAAGAAAAAACAAGAAGCGGTGGTGACGGTGTATATACTGCTGCAAAAATATAAACAAAAGAGCTATGGAGAGAAACTTGGAAAGAAAGACTTTGAGTTTTGGCAAGGGTATGACGAACGTACCGAGTGACTTGCTTTCAGACGATTCAGAATTACTGGAATCTGACGGCTTTATCTTTCGTGATGGGGAAATGAAGCCTATTCAGAATCCTGTCAAGATTGGTGAGATTGCTGGGCAGAAGATCATGTACGTTCACAAGATGGCAGATTATGAGAACATCATTGCCTACGATGAAGACCGGACCATATACTGGTATGTAAGGGGAAGCAACGGAATCGAAATGCCTCCTAATGGAGTTTCTGCAAGTTTTGAAGTTGGAAAAGTAAAGGACATCAAGAGTACAGGCAATACGCTGATTGTTGCTACAGAGGATGGATTGCATTACCTTAAATATAAAGGTAACAAATACAAGGACCTTGGAACGGAGTTGCCTAAGCCGGAAGTGCATTTCTATATGTTTTACGCTGGGAACGTTGAGGCTGACAGCAGTATTAAATACGAAGGGTTCGTGAATAGCAAAGAACTTGAAATCCGATATGATGCGAATGGTGATGTGTGTTATATCGAAAAGATAAGATACATCATGAACAATGGTGATAACGCAGTGAGCAAAGTCACTGTTACGACAAACCCGGCAGCAAAAACTGAAAAATTCATGGGGTACAGCGTTACGGTAGATAACGCTAACAACAAGGACCTATTTCAGACAGCTGTAGTAGGTCATGTTTCTTCCATCATCAATAAAGCTGCAGAAGACAACATTTTCCTATTTCCATTTTTCGTAAGGAGTGCGCTCAAACTGTTTGATGGAACGTATGCGCGAATTTCGAACCCGGTCATCTGCTATCCATGCGTAACAGCAAACTGCAATTCGCAGCTTCGCTCAAAGGCTGCACGCATCACGATGTATGGCTACAGGCTGCAATATTCCATATCAATACCTAACAAGGAAGATTGGAATGATATTGTCAAGGAAATCAGTCTGTTTGCTACAAAAGGGGTGCAACCATTCAAGCTGGATAAAGACTGGAAGTTTGCATACCCCGACGAAGTATACGGAAAAGCCTGGCATGACTCCCTAAGTGGTGATGTATACGAGAAGTCTATATATTCAAGAAATAGTTCAACGGGCGAACCATGTATGAGAATCATGCCCGAATACAAGACGGAAGATGATATTAGGGAAGAACTTCTGGGTAAAACTGTGTTTTACAAGATAGAACAGATAGGAATCAACTCTTCGAAGCTGGACGGCACTACGCAGAAGGCAGAAATCAAGGATGGCGTGTTGTCTAATCTGGAGACGCAGGAACAGCTGCAGAAAGATGATTACTACGGCTGGGCACACTACGTTTTTGACAAGATGTTTGCATACAACGGGAGACTGAACTCTTATGGCGCAAAGAGAAAGCCTTTCGATGGGTTTAATCATTTCACTGCTCTAGACGGAGAACCTCGAAACGAATACAAATACTACGTGAAGATTGAAGCAAACTCCATGTCAACATGGGTAGAGTCTGAGGCAGGCATCGGAAGAACATGTGCGCTGACCGGTTGGTTCTATTATCCTGATCCTAATGCGTCAGAAGTAATCATATATGATACACAGCATCAGAGAGGAATCCGATTTGAGTTGGAGCAGCATCCTCGCCTGAACGGTGCTTACCATTTCGGGAAACTGGAAAATGATGTAAGTTGGGATACAAGCATAAGCATTCCTACAACTGACAACGGTGCTCAGGAAGATTTAAACTCTCAGATATTTACGTCTGTCGTGAACAACCCGTTTGTGTTTGAAGCATCGGGAGACAATACAGTAGGCACCGGCAGAATATTGGGCATTGCAGCCAACACCGAGGCTGTAAGCCAAGGACAGTTTGGCCAATATCCATTGATTGTATTTACGAACGAAGGTATCTACGGTATGTCGGTAAATTCAGAAGGCTTGTATAGTGCCAGTCACCCAATTTCAAGAGAAGTATGTAATGAAGATTCACCATTTGTGCCTACAGACAGACTGGTATACTTTACGTCAAAGAGAGGATTGATGGCTTCTAGCGGTGGTCAGGTAGCGTGCATGAGCGAACAGCTGAGAGGACGAACACCAAGAAACTTCATATCCGTGGGTGAAGGAAAGTTCCTGGAGTTTTTGGCGAATTGCCTTATTGCCTACGATTATCGGGATTCCCTGCTGAGAATATTCAGCCAAGACAAGGACTACCAATATATATATAATATGGTAGACAAGACTTTCTCTATAGCGAACAGCGGAATAATGGCAAAGGCGGTAGTGAATGATTATCCCGACAACCTGATTCAAGACATCGACGGAAATGTATATTCGCTCATGGCTAAGCCAGACATCAACGATGATACGGACAACTACAGAGGATCATTCACTACCCGACCATTGAAGCTGGGCGGTAGCATGACCTTGAAATCACTCAGGGCAGTGAAGCATCTGTTTGATTCGGACGAAGGTACGATTGGGCTGGAGATATATGGAAGCAACGACTGCAAGCACTGGTGCAAGCTGCCAAGCTTGGCAGGTAAGCCTTGGAAGTATTTTACTTTCAAGTATACGCTGCAGAACTTCAAGGCAACAGATTCCTTTGCAGGAAGCATCGTTGAAGTGCAGAACAGAAGAGAAGACAAAATAAGATAAAATTCTTCTTCCATAAGTTGATAACATAAAAGAAGGCGGCTACTCGTGATGAGCAGTCGCCTTTGCAGTTAACTAAAAAATCAACTAAACCTATGAAACATTTTACGAAGAAATCCTATAAAATATCCTAACCAGAAGCACCAAAAATGCAGAAGTCCGTTGACATCATTCAACAGCATGGTAAAGAGAATGAACGGCATTGCCTTCTTAGCAGCCTCTTTCCACCTTCCGGTCTTTCCCCACATTTGCCCCATTGAAGAAAACAAAAATGCAGAAAGCCCAACTGTTGGATCTTGCACGTACATGGGTAGAAAACTTGCTAGAACAGATATAATGTAAGATGGGAATATTCTAATCTTATTCTGTAGCGAAAAAAGCACACTTGCATTAATTATTAAATGAAATATATTTGCGTGTCCAAACATATAAAGGAAATGATTATACCAGCTCCCATTATTGCAAAATCCAATAATCGCACTAAATGGATAAGCCAATAAACTCATAATGAAGACAATAACCTTGTCCTTTATGTTTTCCTTAATTTTCTTCTGCAAATTTCCATTTATACCCATAAGCATGATTCGTTTTTCCATTTGCACACGCACTAATATTTCCTCTCTTTACGCCCAAATGCACTTCTGCATCCTTAATAGATTCGTATCTTGCTATCTCTTTTCCAGACATGTCCATTTGTATAATAGTTTTGTACATGTGATTGTATTTACCTTTTGAACCATATTTCTTTCCTCTGTGTGAGTCCCCATTTCTCTTTAAGAAAAGAGGCATATTGCAATTTTCCTTAGCTGTAGCCCATGCTAAGTTATCTACTCTACAATTTGTCCTGGTTTCATCTAAATGGCTGACTTGCGGTTTGTTTTCTGGATTAGGTATAAAAGCCTCCGCAACCAGTCTATGTAACATCGCATAAGTCTTCCTTTTACCATCATATAAAGTCACAAATGGGTAGCCACTGTTTTTGTTTATACTTGCATGCTTTAAGTGCATAGCTTTCTCTGAGTTCCAAGCCTTCATGCTTCGAACTCTGCCAAAATTACTTACTTGATACAATCCTTCAAATCCTTTTATATCTTTCCAAATTTCTTCCATGTTATTGATTTTTATAATAAGATGTGATTCTGTCAAGTGCATAGAACCAGGCATACGAGACTAAGAATCAGCTTGATCAGAAAGTTTCTTCTTACGAAGTTCCATTTCCCTATAACTCTTTCCATATCTTTTGCAATAATTGAAGATGAACATCATGTTCTTTGGCTTGATGAAGAATTCCGGTGCCGGCTCACTCACCAAGAACTGACAGATGAACCAGAGCGATTTCCCAAGGAACTCTTTTTTCTGTGACATTTCCATAAGCTTATCATATAAGGAGTAATACATTCTCCTCTTGTTGGGCTTCATGTTGTCAACGGTTGAGAAATCACCAACAACCATTTTTTGAAGCTTTCTGTACGCCTGCTTTGGAGATACATAATACCTCGGAGCTGGCGACTTCACCACCTTCTCGTATGCTTCCTGCTGTGAATGGCAGGTAGGGGCTATAGCCCGATACGCCTTCATCAGGTCATCCCTCTGTCTTTCAATCAGTTCGAAATTTGTCTTCGTCATAAACACGCTAGTTAAGATGGTGCAAATATACTATTTATTTAGATTCTTACCAAATAAGCGTATAAAGATTTAAAGAAGTTTAATATTATGGGTATTTTTTATCGGAAAACAAAGAAAAATAGTAACTTTGCAACCGAATTATTCTAAACTTGAAGAATTTATCTATAAACTGTAAGAAAATAACTTAGTTAATCTAAAATTTATAAGGAAATGAAGACTAAAGAAGTAGAGCCTCTTTCGGAAGAGGAGAGAGCCTTCGTGATGGAAGGATTATTGAGTAGAAAGATTTGGAGATTTTACGAACTCCTGTCTAAGTGGGCTCCAATACTGTTGATGCTTGGTCATTGGTATGGAGTATGGGACTATGGGCATTATCCCTAGACCTACCATCACAGATACTGCATATAACGGTAACTGCATCATCTGGATTTACGTGATGGCGTATATCTATATGCCTTTATCTATGATTCCCGTGAGTTTCTTTTTCAGATACTGCTGGATCTATCGCATTCCGTTCTTCTATTTCTTTGGCATAAATGCCATCAGACTTTATTACCATCACTGGCTCATCACTCCAGAGCAGCTGGAAATGCACCATGTGTTCATTATATTCACTTTAATGCTATACGCTTATGGATTTATCAAAATCGCTCTATCACGTAGCAAAATCTGCATTCCGCATGCTACAAAACGATGAATAATATGTACGCTGACCACATTGATGTAGTAGGTAGATGGTCCAAAAGCAAGGAAATGACAAGAAAAAGGATTTCTGAACTGTCTGTCAGTTTCCTTTGCGATGAGTCAACAAACCATCCTACTGATAAAATCTGGTGGTACATGAATAGCTAGTTTGGAACACCGCAAAACGTATTTGGAAGTCATGTAACTTTGTAGCCATTAATCAAAAATAAATGATATATGGCTGAAATAATTCATACATTCTTGCAAGAGCACCTGTATAGGTCGGCATTAATCATTGCCATCTGTATGGGTGCTCTTATCATTTCTATGGGCGTGGACCTGTTCTTCGGCATCAAGAAAGCGAAAGAGAACGGACTGGCTACGACAAGTACAGGATTCAAGAAGACTTGCGACAAGGCAAGGAAGTACTTCTCTCCTTTCATGGTGACGGTCTGCATAGACCTGATAGCCTGTACGGTTCTCCCATTCCCGATTTTCTCAATGATTTGGGTTGGCTATTGCGTGTTCTGTGAATTTGTAAGCGTAAGAGAGAAGAGCTGGCAGAAGGCTGAGATACGGAAGCAGGAGAAGACGGTAAGTATACTTCTGGAGAACAAGGAAGACTTGGCTAGGGCGTTTTTGGAGATAATGAAGGAAGCAGACAAGGAGGCAAAAGTATGAAGATAACTAGAAAACAAATGGTGAATGCTGTAGGAAATGTTGATAAAGTTGACATTCTCCTACATTATATCAACATCTATCTTGATGTCTTTGAAATCAATACTCCTATGAGGGCTGCACACTTTATGGCACAATGCTGTCACGAAACTGGCGGTCTGAAATTCCTGAAAGAGAAGGGAAATTCCAAGTATTTCAAGAAATATGAGCAGGGAAAACTCGGCAAGATGCTTGGCAATACTCAGGATGGAGACGGTGATAAATACAAGGGTCGCGGCTTGCTGCACCTTACCGGCAGAGCCAACTACAAGGCTTATCAGAAGTCTGGATATTGCAAGGGCGACATCATGGAGAATCCGGAATTACTGGAACAACCGATTGGTGCTATCAAGAGCGGTATGTGGTGGTGGATGAAGCATAAACTGAATGCTCTTGCCGACAAGGATGCTTTCGAGGCGATCACGAGAAGAGTGAACGGTGGAACAAACGGTCTGGAAGACCGAGGAAGATGGCTAAGAATTTGGAAAAAGGAGTTATGCGCATGAAATTGTATGATATTAGGTTTTGGAAATGGGCGTGTATAGCCTTGGTTATTGGTGTTATCCTGCTAGCCTTTACTGGCTGCAAGACGAAGGAATACATCAAGGTTCCCGAATATCACACGGAATACATTGTTAGAACCGACACTGTTGCCAAGACGGACAGCGTATACTTAATGGATTCGGTGTTTGTTCATCAGAAGGGTGATACGGTTATGATTAGCAAGATTGCTTATCGTGACAGCTACCATAATATATATAAGGTGAAGCTTGACACTATCTTTAGGAATGATTCTATTGAGGTTCCTGTGCCATGTGAGCGGACGCTTACCAAAAGCGAGCAGAGGTTAATGACGCTAGGAAGGTTCTATATTGCCTTTCTCTTCTTAGTGGTTGTTGTCGGAATTGGATTTGCATTCTGGTATCATAATAAAAAATGCTAGCGTATGGCTGAGATTAGCGAAGAACTCAAGATGATTGATTCGCTCCTGATGGAATTTCATGAGCGCATTCAGAGTGGAAGATGCTTGACAAACAAGCTTCAATCCAAAATGATGTTGAAGTTCTTGCACGAAATCGCCAATAAGGATGAACCGATCAGCAAGGCTGAGGCTTGCAGTTATGTCCGTGTTTCCAGGGCTACCTTTGACCGGTTAGTCAAGGAAGGAAGACTTCCAAAAGGGCAGAAGCGCAAAGGATGGACCGAACTGGTTTGGTATGAAAAGGATTTGGACGAATACATAGATAAGTTGATTTAATTTTACTTTTTTAGTTTTTCATAGGGTTTAAATTTATTATATTAATTGTCTTCGACGAAAAAATCCCCACTCGGCTGTGATAGCTGGGTGGGGATTGTGGGTTAATCGCCAAGAATATCCTTGATTTTCTTCTCGATGAGCTTCTTGATGCTACATGATTGGAGACATACATAAGAGAGCGTTGATATACATATACAATCATTAGCTCTATAAGGCTTTCCTTCATAGATAGCTTCAAGCCAAATTTTATCAACTTCTACCCATGCCATACTATTCCTCCACTTTCATACCGAAGGGAGTGCCATCTGCAAATGTGTTGTCTTGATAGCTGTTTTTTGATTCCAGCAAGATGGAGCTACCATCTGGATCTGCCAAGCCGGCATAGTCATCATCGACATAAACGATATTGAAATAACCTTCTTTGCATTTTATCCATCCAAACGGCTGGTGCTTTTTCATCTCATCCCAGCACTCTTCTGCATTCTTGAATGGTCTGTAATTTATCTCTGGCTTTATTCGGTACTCAAAGTCATTATCAAAGCTTGGGTCTTCCTCATCATACCATAATGACTTTTCACCTTTGATACATCTGCTTTCTATTGTTTTGCCATCTGCAAAAGCTTGCAAAACTGGCAACATTTCTTTAACTTCTTCTCTTGTCATATCTTTAAAATTATTCCCTATTAAAACGCAATTCTAAAATCCTTACCTTTCAAAGTAGGTCTCTTTTTAAGGACGAACTTCTCTAAATCTTCAAAGTCAATCGGAAGAGTGCACAATATTTATACTTTAATGTGCAGATGAATCTTCCGTTGAGCATTACATCAAATACAAATGTTTTCATAATTATCCCTACTCATTAATTCCATACTCCTGCTTGAGTTTCTTAACTTCACTGATAAACATGCCGACATTATCACACTCTATCACTTCCTGATGATGCTTGATGGAATCCTCAATAAGATGAGTGCATTCTTCCGTGAAACCGCAGATACGGTCACCTTCGGTGGTGAAGAGATAACGGTTTGTGTTGAAGTAGGCACAGTGGCATAGATTAAAACCTTGCTCTTCCAATGCCTTTCTTGCGGTAGAGTCGTTGAAGCGAAGGACGATCAGCTTACCTTGGCTTGAATAATATTTATTATACTTGATGCGGTCGTAGACTACGACTGCTATTGCTGCCAGCCACAATACTGCCAGCGTGAAAACTGTGATGTTATTTGCATTCATGATTTCTTCTTTTTTAGATGAATTACTATTGTCTATCTTCCCGGTAGAACTTTCTTTCCGCTATTTCCCTTTCTGCATCGGTCTTGTAGAGAATCTGATTGATGTCATGCTCCTTCATGTTGACCGATGCTATACGATGAGTAGCAGGATTCAAACCATTCTTTGCGCAATATGCCTTGAAACCTTCTATTCCATGTGGGATATGCGCTTCCTTTGCTGCTTTCCTTGCTTCTTCCTGCTTCTTTAGTTCGTCCTCTACCCTACCACGCTCTGAAAGCAGCTCCTTTTCGTAAGAGTCTAGGGCAACCAGTATCTCTTGCGGATTGATTGTAGTATTGCCCTCATCATGCTTGTGCTGATAGAGCTTACCGTACTTACCTTCCATGAACTGAACGAAAGCGTAGTCAAGTTCTGCTGTGGTCCAATAGTGATACTTTACACAGATTCTTGTGGCAAGCATCTGTATCTGAAACTCTGTAACGATGTCGAAGACTCCAAGGAAGGTGAAGAGTTCTATCAGTCTGCCCTTAACCCATCCGACCAGAGAGCGTAGCCCACCCTGCTTCTGAATGTCAAGCAAGGTGGCTTTACTCTTTGTGATAGCATCTGTGTATGAGACTGGGCGAACGTAACCCGGCTTATCCTTGATAATCGGAACCAAGGATTCTTGCTGCCTTGGCTGTGAGGTTGATAGCTCTTTGCTGTTCATTGTTCTGCTTTTGGATTATTTCGTCATTCCAGCACTCGCCATTGAGATAAGTGAGTGGGTCTTTTCTGTATACTGGGTCGGGAGTGGAGGCTACGTAGTTAGGAGTTGCTTTCAAACAAGCGACCTTTTGGTCTACGGTGAGTCTATCCCATTTCTGCTTTGCTTTCTTCTTGCCACGCTTTTTGTTATACATGTTCCACCAATCTTCAAAGGAATCGTTATGTACCTCAAAAATAGGATCGGCTTCTGTAAGAGCCTTCTTTGATTCATCAAACAGTTCGGAAGGCTTGTAATACTTTCCAGTAACAGCATAACGTGCACCTTCTCGGAAAGCATCTTGCAGCGGTATCTGGTCAGAATATACTTTCGCCGCTTTGATTATTTCAATAAATGTTTTCATAAGCTTTCAAGTTTTAAATAGTTATACCCAACCATCTGCACTTTCCAGTTCCTTCTTGCAGTAAGCCAAGCCAACCTTGTCGTCAATTTCAGGAATAGGAGTTCCGTTCATGCCAGCAAAGTCGAGAAAGTTGCGGATAACGCTGCTTGCTTCTGCTGTAGTAAGGGAAGAAAGCGGCTTGAAGACATCGTTTCCATGCTTGTCTTTTTCCCCTGTATAGAAAGGTACTGGCGATATGTGAAGCTGAATCTTATGCAAAGTATCATAGAAGGTTTCCCCATTCTTCCATGCCCAATAGCTTATCATGAAGTGAATGTATCGGGCTTGTTTGTCAGATTGCTGAGGATGGAACTTCTTTACTTCGATAACCTGCTTGTTGTCCTTGTATCTTTCAATGTCCTTGAAGAAACGTAGATAGTCGTTTGGATTGTTGAGATTGTATACACTCATATTTATTCTAATAATTACGTTAGATTTACTACAAGTCCTGCCTTGGCGTAATAGGTTGGAACGCCTAGAACTTGCTGGAATTTACTTACTGCTGCATTCGGGAAGAGGTGGCGTGCAGAACCGTGGATGAGAATGATTTTGCGGGCAGATTTATCTGCCTCACAACATTGAAGAAACTCTATAGCATGAGACTGACTCATGTGAGATAGACGGATGCGGTCAGCTTGACTAGCAATAGTTCTACCTTCATTTACAGCCTTTCGTAAAAGCTCATCTTCATAGTTGCATTCCATAAGATAAACAGCACAACCTCTTATTGCTTGTTTTAAATTATAACAATCACTTGCAAAAAATATGCTTCCAACCTCTGGATGATATATAATATACCCATAGTCCTCGCAATCGTGTGATACTTCAAAAGGGGTTACTCTAAATTTTCCTATGCTATATGTTTTGCCTGACTCAACTCGACTGATACCAGAGATTTTGTCGGCAACGGAATTGCATGAGTAAACATCAATACCTGCCTTGATAAATTCTTTGGCGTATTTACAATGGTCACCTTTGTTAGCCATGCTCGTGGCTGATCAACATACCACGAGCACGACTTCTTTTAAGATTACCATACTTAGAAAACTCTTTCAGAGGTCTGCCTGCTTCTATAAGTAGCTGTTCACCGTCTGATGCCTCTAGTAAATATCCATTACCAAGAGACCCGGAATTAATTATGTATAGTTTCATTTTTAAATTTCCAAATATAACCTCCTTCCTGCTTCAATCAGCAGGATTTCACCTGAATCTGATTGAATGGCATACGAATTGCCTTGCGATGAAGAACCGATAATGATTATCTTTATACTAGACTAACTTTCTATGACTACTGGTCTGAGGTTCTGCAGGGGCAGCGCTGGCGTCATTTGCCGGCTGATTAATCTCACCTGTCTCAGCATCAACTACGATTACCTTCTTATCCTCTGCAAACTCAGAATCACGCTGTTCTTCTGCGGTAGGAACATCATCGACTGTCATTGCGGTCTGCATTTCGATGGAAAGGTAGCCATACTTAGAAAGAAGGCGACGAAGGACCGTTTTTGTTGCCATGTCATTGAAATTGCCATACCATCCAACAGTATTTCCTGGTCCAGACTCGGCTTGCTTCTGAGCCATTTCTGCCAACTGCTGATTTGTCATTTTGCAGTTGCGAAGAGTTGCGGAATACTTCTTAGCGTATGAGCACATGTCATCAAGTGACATATACATCATCTTACGGAATCCATTTGTCAATTCCAAGAATGCGAAATATCCGACAATCTTGTTGGAACTCTTCACCCCATCAAGATGAAGCTCACCCGAAATCTTATCGTAGCCTTGATACTCTCCTTCATAAACTACATCTGCATTGATGTTCTTATAGAGTCCAGATCGGATGGCAAGCTGATAGAGACCCTTGTAACCTATAATCATCGTTGGGGTATTTCCGTAAGGTACTATGTAAGCATATCCCAACTGCTTGTTGAGAGGAAGGTGTAGGGATGCAGCCTTCATTGCCTCTGCCATCAACAGACGACCATCACATGCGAGGAGCTTCTCGTCTGATGTGACAAGTTCGAGAAGTGATGCCGCAAAGGTTCCTGCATTCTCCTTCATTACGTTCTTCAACTGCTCTTGGTAGTAACTATTATCGAGTACTGCCTTGAAATTCTTAACTGCCAGCGCCTTCTGTGAAGGCTGCTTTGCTACTGCTGTTTCTGTCATGATTGTAAATTTATTTTTTTATTTACTAAAGTATTATTCCATAACCGCAATGGATGGATATTCAAACTTCAACTCATCGTCTGTTGTCACGTTCAACCGAATCTGCTGACCGCCATGATACAGTGGTCTGTTCACGCTCTCGCATTCATCGAGCAGCATTGGAACTGAGACTTCATTGTATCTTGCGAAGGTGTAGGCAATGTCGATTCCAGCATTCACCTTTGCAGCGGTGTTGAGTCGGCTGTATGGTACACCAACATGGTAGCACTCACAGGACGGCTTCTTCTCTCCATCAAGCGTAGTCTTAAACAGACTCCACTTCACATAATCGAAATGTCCGTTTACACGGTCTTCGAGCAACTGACAAGATTTCTGATTGTATTCGTTGGCGATTTCAAGTTTCTCATCTAGTTCGTCAAGCTGATTCTGATAGGTCTCCTTATCCTTGTTTATATCCTCAATGCGGGTGCTGATACGGTCAAACGTTTCCTTTGTAGCAAGGAGTTCCAACACCTCATTGTATCTGATTCCGATGGGCTCACGCTCCTTTTCGAGTTCGGATAGCATCTTTGCGGTTTCTTCCGAACTTGTATCGGATGGCTTGTCGAGTTCAGCCTGCAAGTCTGCAAGTTCCTTAACGACCTTCTGATATTCTTCCTTCTTGGCAAGGATCTGCTCGTAGGTATCCGGAACCTCAGCATCAACCTCCAGCTTGTGATATTCAGCTTCTTTGAGAACCTTGTGAGCTTCCACTAACTGGTTGGTAGTTATCTTGCGCTCCTCTTCGGTCTTCTCCAGCAGATTCTTCAACTCCGTGTAGGTGTGCTGAAGCTTGTTGAAGTCTTCATCAAGAGCCTTCAAATCGTCAGCCTTTCTGTCATTGAAGCGCTTCTCTGATTCGTGCTTGATTCTCTCAACGTCTTCTGCAGGGAGAGCCTGACCGCAATGAGGACAGATTCCATCTTCTGCGTTCCAAACCCATGAGCGTTTTGTAGCTTCATCTATCTTATCGTTGATTTCATCTGCCTTCTTCTCGCATTCTTCCTTCTGCTGCTTGGCGTGTATATCAGTCTCGCTGTAACCGCTCATCTTCTGTTTCAACTCGTCCACTGTGCTCTGAGCCTTCTTGATGGCAACGTCCGATGTGATCACATCACTCTGATGCTTGGTAGCCTGCTCGGTAGCGAGATTCATGGCGCTCGTCTCCATGTTTCGCTTGCGCTTCTCGGAAAATTCTATCTTCTTACGGATGCCATCAAGTCTTGCCTTGTCAGCTCCACCAGTACGAATGTCCTGAATCTTGTTGGCAAGTTTCACAAGCTTATCGTTGAGCTGAGCCTTCTCGTTGGATAGGGCTTCCCAGTTCTGTGCTTCGGGCAGTGACTTATTCAGCTCTTCCAATCGGATAGGCACGGCATCCAACTGCTCCTGCACCTCTTTTCGCTTGTACTTGATGTGGTGGACCAGCTTGTCAATATCCTGCTTCTTCAAGGCTTCAACAACAAAATCATATTTTCTGTTGCCTTCCGTAATATCATCGGTGGTAATATCGCCTACAAGTGCCTGCAGCTTATTGCGCTGCTCCTGCCAAGGGCGGTAAACGAAATCCTTTGTTGAAGAGCAGAGACGGAAAACGTCTTCCGGACAGATGGCATCCACCGTTTTCTTATACTCGCCAGCAGTAACAACTTCATCATTCACATAATACTTGAAGGTGTTTCTGCACTCGTCGCCCTTCCATGAATCCGTAAGTGTACGCTTCAAGACAATATTGTCTTGCCCTGCTGGCTCAGTGCCAGTGTAGAATATTTTAACCGTAAGCTCCACCTCATGAGGAATCTCCTTGATGATGTTGTGGTCCTTGTCGAATGTCTTGATGTCGAGCGAATTGCCGCTGATGTCCTTTCCGAATAGCGCATACATGATAGCGTTGACTATCGTGCTCTTTCCTAATCCGTTTTTGCCCGATATGACGGTGATGTCTTCACCGAACTCATATTCCGAATTGCGGATTCCGCAAAAGTTGAGAAGTCTAAGCTTCTTGAACTGTATTTTCTCCATCTTTATTTACTTTTAAAGTTTCTTTTTCTCTTAACTCCTTATCGTACTGTTCGAATGCCATTGCAGTTGCGTAAGTGAATTGGTCACTGTTTCGCATGGCGTTCAAGATAAGGTTTTTAAGGTCTTCGGGTGACGCATGAAGGAATGAGTAAGCCTTCGGAACGTTTTTGTCACCCATCAAGACAATGCACCGGAAGTGCTTGGAGTTGTCTCCTGCCTTATCAACTTCATCAAGTTCCTTCTTGATTCGGTTGAAGTGATTCTGTCTGATATTCTTTCTGCTCATTGTCGTTTATGTTTATTAAAATATCGTTTAGCGTTCTGTTGTACTTTATCTTTCCTTCCTTGAACAGACGGGAAAGAATAGAAGACACGTCCTGCAGTATTGCCAGCTTCAACCTTGTATAAAGCACTCCGCACGGCTTATGGTGTTCATCTGGCATCATTTCTACGATTTTACCGATGATATACTGCTCGTCCATAAGCTAATCTGTAGAGCCTAGACCGATGCGAGTTCCGTTGACTGTTCCTGCTTCCAGGTTAGTATCGGGAACGTAGGTGAAAGCGCCTTGGCAGATACGTGAGCCAGATGCGATATAGAACTTGAAGCCAAGCAGTCGCATGATGCGGTGCTTCAATTTCCATCTGCCCGACTTGACAATAGCATGGGATTCTTCGCCATAGCCGCAATCAATCAAACCTAGAATTACATCAAGGTTTTCTCTTACCTTGCCTAAGTAATCATGCCCTAGCCATTTCGGGAAATATACTTCCAGTAGCATTCCCTTGCCAGACTGTCCGCTTCTTGGCTGAATCAGCATTTTCATGTTGGAAGGAAGCTGTATTCTGAAACCTAGCGGAACAAAGAAACGGCTGTGAGGATAGACCTCAACACTCTGTCGAACAAAGAGATCATAAGCTGCATCTGTAGGATGCGCTTTGGTCGGGAAGCAGTTAAGTTCTGCATCCACATTAATTCTTGTGCCTAATTTACTCATTATATATTATGTTTATTGATTTATCTCTCGATTATTGGCAATACGTTATGCTTCTTCAGCTCCTCATACAGAAATAGTCTTCCTTTCTGAGTCCACTTAGTGTGCATAACAGAGCCGGAAGAACCATCTTTGTGTTCAATTGGGATGGTATCTGACTGAACATATCCATTTGGAAGGTATTTTGCATAAAGAATCCACTGACCGCCAACCTTATGTTGAATGCCAAAGTTTCTGAGAAGAATATTGAATGCCTTTGCAGATTGTCCGTAGTCTTGCGCTATCTGAGTAGTAGTTACGGTCTCCTTACTGGCAAGAATCTTATCAACATAGGTGACCTTTGGCTGCATGGTAGCAATTGTACCACTAAGTTCAACAATCTCCTTTGAACTGGCTTCAAGCATTTTCTCTTGCGCTTCAAGTTTCTCTGCTTGGTCTGCTGCCAGTCTCAATGCTTCAGCGAATGTTTTAGGTACCTTGATGAGGGATACTTCTTTGGTTTCCAGCTCTTCCCATCGGAGAATCAGCTTTGCCCTTGCCTCATCGTTAAACTTGGTGGCAATATACAGACATTCGGTCTTGCTGAGTGAATAGCATGGTCTCATTTCACCTTTAGCATCCTTATACTCAACCAGCGCAAACTTGCGCCCGTTGACTTTAACCCATGCGTCTTCCATTTCTCTTATAGAACGCATCACATCCTTGTGATTTCTACCCGTTACCTCGGCTATCTCTAGCGAGGTCATTGTTTCATTCTTAATGATTTCACTTCCATTCATCATAGTTCTTTTCTATTTTAAGTTTCTCAACTTCCTTCTTGTAATAGTCAATGAGAGTTTGAAGTTCGAAGATTGAGTATTGTTTGGTGGAGTGCTTAGTGTTCTCCAGCCATTCCACCTTGTCTTCTCCCAGTTTCTTGACCAAGGCTTTGCGATAGTCCAGCAGATTTCCATTCAGCATACGGTTGCAGTAGCGGCATTGTCCGAACACATTAGATTCGCAATACCGTAGCGACATCGCTGCCCTGCCGATGAAATGACCAGCATCCATCTGGCTGAATGGCTTGTATTTACCACAAGAAATACATCTGAATGCTCCTTGATTGTTGACATCACGAAGTCTTATATATAACTGGAATACCACATCAAGCTTCTTTACCAAGGATTGCTTGGATGGAATACCTTTAGCCTTATTCCTTTCCTGCTCCTTCTTTGCTTTATCCCAAGGAGTTTTCTTTATTGGAGTCCTTTTTAGAGGAGTTTTTCTTTTCAGAACCATACCTTATAATATTATAATGTATCATACTCACCTTCCTCTCTTCCCATATCTGCTGAGAGATTCTTGATTCGAGAGTTAAGCATATTGATTTTCCTCAGGCACAGTTCGAAGTGCCGGATGGGGCACCACGGATTATGCTCGAGTTCTTTATATATTTCGTTCACCCGATCTTGATAGGACCGGGTTGAGAATAATTTCAGCATACGCTTCTGTTTTTGAAGTTAAGATTAAATCCTGCCTATCCTCACGGACGAGCAGGGAGTAGATTATAAAAATCAGATTTCGACCCTTCTTGTTGCCGCTGCAACATTGGTAAAAACAAAAATAATTTACTAACAACTAACTAAAAACATAATAGAGTTGCAGAAGTGGGACTTGAACCCACGACCAGTTGCACGGTTTGATAAGAATATGTTAAGGATTTACACATCTGTTACGTGCTTGCTCTAACCAACTGAGCTATTCTGCAATATACGGCATCATGCGCTACCATGAATTTAAGAGCCATGCTCACCGTCCGAGAAATGCAACTCGAATCTGTTTTATATATCAATTATGGCTAATCAACATCATTAAAGCTTGTTGCATTTCTAACATAAGAACTCAAATACATTTAACTTTTTCCAATATGTCAAAGAACTTATGCCCACAAACTGGCAATGGGATTGTTTGAGAAACTGTTCATCATATTTAAAATGAAGGTGTTGGTAGAATGCTCGACCACAACATTTCCTTATGGTTCGTGGCGCCTGAAAAGTATCAACGCAAACAACTATATTTCGCCACTGGTCTTTACCGCTCTTTTTCACCGTTTCATTCAGATTAAGTATAACAACAATATTTCAAAACTATGGAGGCGCCAAGCGGGATTGAACCGCCGACCTCTACAACCTTTGTTGTAGCGCTCTACCACTGAGCTAAGGCGCCAATATCACTCCTATTCTCACGAACCAGAGTGAAGCGTAATAACTAAAATTCGTTTTTAAGAATGAAATAAAATTGTATATTATGCTTTGAACCCACTCTTTCAAAACCTCCACCCTGCTCACGCAGAGTGAAGGAAAAATAAACAAATAACGCTTAGAATTTTTATCTAAAAGCCTAACGGCTGCAATCATTGCTCTTCTACAAGTTCTGGGTACTTCTTTACGAGTATTCCCCCATATCGGTTGGTTGCGACATTACGTATATCAACCGCCAACTTACTGTTAGTTTTGAATGCTATTGCAGCATAGACCGCCGCATCGCAGCAGCCAACCGTTTTTGCTATTTTGCCTATTTTTGATTTTCTTATCAAAATTTTCGGCTTAAAAACTATTTTATCCATACTTTTTTATTATATTTGCACACGTAAACTACTCAGTGATATGGAAACGAGGATTCGTTGACCAAATCACGAGTGCAAAGATACACATTTGTAGGCAAACTACCAAGAATGTAGGCAATATTTTATATTATATTTATCTATTTATACATTTATAAACACTAAGAGATATGGAAGGATTAAGGGATAGAATCAATGAAATAAAAGACTATTACAGACTGTCTAACAGAGGGTTTGCGGAAGCTGTAGGTGGCAAACCTGCTGCCACAAACAACTATCTGAACGGTACAAAGGAACCTTCTCTAGAGTTTGTAGACAGAATATTGTCTACCTATGTAGACATTTCTGCAGAATGGCTTCTTCGAGGTGAAGGCTCAATGTTTAAGGAAGACAAACCTACAGATGAAGCCTTGTTAAAGGAACTGGCAGAGATCAAGGTTAAGCTGCTGGTGAAGGAAGGTGTAGTCAAGGAACTCCGTGACATGCTCCTGGAGAAGAACGGTGGCGTGATTTCTGATGATAGAAAGAGCGTTGTCGGATGATACGAAAAAAGCAGGGCACTAGGCTCTGCTTTGGGGGTGTAATTTAAACTGTGTCAAGGCTTGTTCTTAACTTTCATTCCCACTCCCTGCTGGGGGCATGCCCCCAGCAGGGAAGCCTTTTCGGCTGCAAAGTTACATAATT
>NZ_JBQKLN010000023.1:0-59718 GCF_052116205.1 Prevotella sp. Sow4_E9_plate
TATAGTCGTACAACTAAAGGGTGTATAGTCGTACAACTAAAGGGTGTATAGTCGTACAACTAAAGGGTGTATAGTCGTACAACTAAAGGGTGTATAGTCGTACAACTAAAGAGGGTTGTCACTAGGCTCAGCAGACCTTCCGACTACAGTGAGCAGACCTGCTGACTATGCTCAGCAGGTCTGCTCACTGTAGTCAGAAGGTTCTAGAAACAGACTCCTTATACTTCTATTCCAGGTCACTGAATCTGATCAAACGCTTCCCATTGCTTGAATAGGGATTTCCCCTTCTACTTTAGGGAATCCTTCTCGTTTCTTTTCGGAAGAAAGTAGTACTTTTGCAGGCGCAAACAAGATAATGACCGAGCACTCTTTTTTAAAGGGGCTCAAGATTATAACTTTCAAAAACAGTATCGCTTATGAAAAGAAATGAAGTAATGGCGCTTATCGCCACTAGTATATTGATGTTTGCCGTATGCTTGTCAGCTTCGGCTAAGGGAAAAAGAAACGTGGAGCGGGGAATGACCAAGCAGGAGGTAATCGCCATTCTTGGAGAACCTAAGCTCACCAGTTTCGACATGTACGGGGACAAATGGGAATATGACAAATATAATTATCTGTTTGGAGATTCCAAGTACATCACGGTTTTCTTCGACAGAAACGGGAAGGTGGTGCAATACAACACGAGGATCATAGAACCGAACAGCCAGCAGTCGAATGCTCAGCAGCCTCAACACCCTACTCCACCCCTCTACGATGGAAGATGTGATCCCGATGACAGAATGGATTACGGCTACAGCCTCGATGATGCTTCCTTCTCCAAACTATATAATAAGGTAAAGCAAGCAAGCTTCAACGACAACAAGTTCGACCTGATAGATGTGGCAAGCCTCGGCTGCTATTATTCCTGCGCCCAGGTGGTCCGCATCATGAAGATATTCCCTTTCGACGACGAACAGCTGAAAGCGCTCAAAATGATGGCGCCACATATCGTGGATCTTCAGAATACAGGCCTCATCTATAAAGTATTCAGCTTTGACAGCGAAAAGGAAAAAGCTGAGGAAATCATCAGAAATAGCAAATAAATAAGGTGATTGATGCGGATTGCAAATCCACAGAGTATAAAAGGTTAGGTCATTTTTTGATGCCGGATTGCAAATCCGGCAGGACGCCTAACGGATACCAGATAACCACGGATTTTTCTTTCCCCCTCCCTTTCCATTTTTTACAAAAATCACAAGGATTGTTAAAATTGAAACTTTAAGATAAACTTTTCCGTCTAAATGCAATCAGATTAATATCTTTCTGAAATAAATAAAACGGGATAAAAAGAAAATAGAAGAAGATTATGAACGGAAAAGTAAAAAACGCAATGGCTGCTCTGCTTCTTGTGGCGGCACCATTGGCTACGCAGGCAAAACAATGGTCGCTGAAAGACTGTATCGACTATGCGCTTGCCAACAACATCGCTCTTCAGAAGACGCAACTCACCAAGGCCAGCGCCCAAGAAGATTATCTGCAGTCGAAAGCTGCTCTGCTTCCGTCGCTCAGCGCCAGCACCAACCAAAGCGTGAACTATACGCCGTGGGTAGCTAGCGGAATCAGCGGAGACGGTTTCTCGAGAGCAAGTATAGACAAGGTTTATTACAATGGAAATTATTCCGTATCGGGAAACTACACCATCTGGAACGGAAACAAGAATCACAATCAGATTAAGCTGAACAAACTTGCTGCCGAGGCTGCCGACCTTGATTCTGCCACTCAGGCTATCAAGCTGCAGGAACAGATTGCACAGCTCTATGTTCAGATTCTCTATTCTACTGAGGCTATCCAGGTGAACAAGGAGAGCTATCAGTCGAGCTTGCAGAACGAAGAACGGGGCAAGGAGATGGTGAAAATTGGAAAGATGAGCAAGGCTGATCTGGCACAGCTCACCGCTCAGAGAGCACAGGATGAATTCAACATCGTACAGGCTGAAAGCAATGTGAAGAACTACAAGCGACAGCTGAAAGAACTGCTTCAGATTACAAGCGATGAGGCGTTCGACATCGAGATTCCTAACACTACCGATGAGATGGCACTCGCTGCGGTTCCTGCCCTGAATGGTATTTATGAAGCTGCACTCGACAATCGTCCTGAGTTCAAGACCTTCCAGAATCAATTGGCACAGAACGATTTGAGCATCAAGATTGCAAAGGCGGGCAAACTGCCTACCATCAGCGCCAACGGTGGTATTACAACCAGCAATACTTCCATGAACAGTACAAGCTTGGGCAAGCAGCTGAAGACCAACTTCAATGTTGGAGGCGGCATTGGTGTCAGCATTCCTCTCTTTGAGAACCGCTCTACCAAGACACAGGTGAACAAAGCGTTGATTCAGCGCGAAAGCATTCAGCTCGACCTGAAGAACCAGCAGACTCAGCTCTATTCTACCATTGAGAATTACTGGTTGCAGGCAACAACAAACCAGAGTCAGTTCAAGGCGGCTAAGGTTAGCAGCGAGAGTGCTCAGACCAGTTACGATCTGCTGAGCGAGCAGTTTAAGCTGGGATTGAAGAATATCGTTGAGCTCCGAACAGGAAAGGATAACCTGCTCAAGGCGAAGCAGAACGAGCTCCAGGCCAAATACCTCGCCATCCTCAATATCAATATGTTGAAATTCTATAAGGAGGGACATATTTAAGGAGTTAAGGAGTTAAGACATATGTTTTGCTGCTTGAAAACTACGCCAAAAGACTATTGTCTTAACTCCTCAGCGACCGCAGGGAGCGATAACTCCTTTAACTCCTTAACTCCTATCAAATCCCATAAAAGAAAAATTATGTCTGAAACATCAAATAACAACGAGAACAAGAAAGTGGTGATAGAGCTCGACAACGTGCGTCGCGACTTTCTTGTGGGTGATGAAACCGTCCACGCCCTGAAAGGCGTAAGCTTCAAGATCTACGAGGGCGAGTTCGTCACCATCATGGGTAAGTCGGGTTCCGGCAAATCCACCCTGCTCAACCAGCTGGGCTGCCTCGACACCCCTTCCAAGGGTGAATATTACCTGGATGGCGTGAGCGTGCGCAAGATGAGCCGTAACGACAGAGCCATCCTGCGCAACCGCAAGATCGGCTTCATCTTCCAGAACTACAATCTCCTGCCAAAGACCACGAGCGTAGAGAATGTAGAGCTGCCGCTGATGTACAATCCTGCCATCAGCGCAGAAGAGCGCAAGCAGCGTGCCATCGAAGCTCTGAAGGCTGTAGGATTGGGCGAGAGACTCTACCATAAGAGCAACCAGATGTCGGGTGGACAGATGCAGCGTGTAGCCATCGCCCGTGCGCTGGTGAACAATCCTGCCGTGATTCTCGCCGACGAGGCAACGGGTAATCTGGATACGAGAACCAGCTTCGAGATCCTGGTTCTCTTCCAGAAGCTCTATGCTGAGGGCAGAACCATCATCTTCGTAACCCACAACCCGGATATCGCCAAATATTCCAGCCGCAACATAGAATTGCGCGACGGACATATCATCAGCGATACCTATAATGACAACATCCTTTCGGCAGCAGAAGGCCTTGCCGCCCTGCCAGCCAATACGGACGAATAAGGGAAGTGAAGAACGAAGAGTGAAGAACGAAGAGTGAAGAATGAAGAAGTGAAGAATGAAGAGTGAAGAGTGAAGAGTGAAGAATTCAACAGCTTTACTAATCATAAAGTTCAAAGCTCAAAGCTCAAAGTTCAAAGTAAATAAGTTCAAAGTAAATGAATTATCAGAATCTTTTAAAGATAGCCCTTCGAGCGATAGCAGCCAACAAGATGCGCTCCTTCCTCACAGCCCTGGGCATCATCATCGGTATTGCAGCCGTGATTACGATGCTTGCCATCGGACAGGGTAGTAAGGCGAGCATCAAGGCGAACATCGCCGAGATGGGTAGTAATATGATTATGATTTCGCCGGGTGCAGACATGAGAGGCGGTGTGCGACAGGATGCTTCCTCGATGGAGACCCTGAAGCAGGCAGACTACCAGAGCATCAAGGAGGATTGTAATTACATCAGTGCCATTTCGCCTACCGTAAACAGTTCGGGACAGTGGATTTATGGCAATAACAATACGCAGAGTTCCATCTATGGCGTGAATCAGGACTACCTGAGCATCCGACAGCTGAAGGTGGCAGATGGAGAAATGTTTACCGATACCGACATCAAGGCAGCTGCCAAGGTCTGCATCCTGGGTCAGACCGTAGTGGATTATCTTTTTCCCGACGGCAGCGACCCGATCGGCAAGGTAGTACGTTTCAACAGCATCCCGTTCCGTGTAGTAGGTGTGCTCCAGAAGAAGGGTTACAACTCCATGGGAATGGACCAGGATGACCTCGTACTCGCCCCATACACCACCGTGATGAAGCGAATCCTGGCACAGACCTATCTGGGCGGAATCGTATGTTCTGCCATTACCGAGGAAGCATCTCAGCCGGCTCAGGATCAGATTTCAGAAATCCTCCGTCGCAACCATAAGCTGAAGGACGCCACCGAGACCACCGAGGCAGATGAGGATGATTTCAACATCCGTTCGCAGGAGGAAATCTCCAGCATGATGAATTCCACCATGTCCACCATCACCATCCTTTTGGGTAGTGTGGCTGGAATCTCCCTGTTGGTGGGCGGTATTGGAATCATGAACATCATGTACGTTTCAGTTACCGAGCGAACCCGCGAAATCGGTCTCCGAATGAGTGTGGGAGCCAGGGGTATCGATATTCTGAACCAGTTCCTCATCGAGGCGATTCTGCTCTCAGTGACCGGCGGAATCATCGGAGTGATATTGGGAGTGAGTCTGTCGCTGAGTCTGAATGCCTTCCTGCATATTGCCACTCAGATAGAGCCTTGGAGCATCATCATGAGCTTCGCCGTCTGTACCTTCACGGGCGTCTTCTTCGGCTGGTATCCGGCAAAGAAGGCTGCAAGACTCGACCCTATCGAGGCAATCAGATACGAGTAAAAAACTGATTAGTTTTTTCTGAAATATATCTGTTTTATCCAAACTTTATTGTATTTTTGCAGAAGAATTCAATAAACTTAAGATAAAACAGATAGAAAGAAAATGAATACAGAAATATTATCAGCAGATAAAGACCCGATGGGCGCAGCTATTCTCGACTTCCAGCAGCATGGGAAAGCAGCCCGACTGAGAGTGCTCTCTTCGATGTTCGAGGAAGACGAAATGCCAGTGAAACATCTGTTCAGAAGCACCCGGGAAATGCCGATGCTGGAGCAGAAAGCCCTGCAGCTAGCCAAGGGACGGGTGCTGGATATCGGTGCCGGAAGCGGTTGCCATACGCTCGAACTTCAGAAGAAGGGACTGGCGGTGAAGGCGATTGATATTTCGCCCTTGAGCTGCGAAGCGATGAAGCTGAGAGGGGTGAAGGATGCGGAATGCATCAATCTCTTCGATCCGCATCTGAGCAGTGGGAATCATTCCAGAGAGCACCAGGAGACTCATTCCGAAGAGAACCAGGAACAGTTTGAAGGCGGTTTCGATACGATTCTCCTTCTGATGAACGGAACGGGAATTGCCGGAAAAATAGAAAATCTCCCTGCTCTCTTCCTGCGTCTGAAAGCGTTGCTGAATCCGGGCGGTCAGATTCTCATCGATTCCTCTGATCTGAAATATATCTACGAGAATGAGGATGGAAGTTTCGACATCAATCTGAATGGAGCCTATTACGGAGAAGTGGATTATCAGATGATTTACAAGAATGTAAAAGGCGACCGTTTCGATTGGCTCTACGTAGATTTCCCATTACTCAAGTCCATTGCCGAAACCTGCGGGTTGCATGGTGAACTCGTGGAAGAAGGCGAGCATTATGACTATCTGGCTAGGTTTTTCTAATGATTTCAAAGGATTTTTTGAAACTTCATAAAAGGATTTTCTAAAAAACATCATAAAAAAGTGAAGAAGCTAAGACAAATGTTCTTGGCTCCTTCATTTTTTCCTCCTAACCTATTTTATTTTATCGTTGAAATCGTGACATCCGAGAAATCTTTCATGTAATCAAGAATCTCCATGGTGTGGAAATCGCGCTTTGCCTTGATTTCTATGTTCGCTTCCAGGAATTCCTCCTTCGAGAAGCGGCGCTCTTTCAGCTCATAGGAATGAACTTCCAGGCCTTTCTGCTTGATTTGCTTGATAAACTCCTTCACGCTTTCACGCGATGGCGCGGAGAAGGTCAAGTCGACGGTAGTTGTTCCCAACTGCGGAATCCAGTAGTTCAATACTTCCAGTCCCAGCAGCACCATCGCCGTGGTAATAGCTGCAGCCATATACATTCCCGTACCGCACGCCAGACCAATAGCCGCTGTCACCCACAAACCAGCCGCCGTGGTAAGACCTCTCACTACGTTCTTCTGGAAGATAATCGTTCCGGCGCCCAGGAATCCAATGCCCGAAACCACCTGCGCAGCCACACGGGAAGAATCCTTTAAATCAAATCCAAATCCATACTGGGAAACAACACAGAAGAGCGCACTTCCCAATGCCACGAGAAAGTGAGTACGGAAACCAGCCTCCTTGGCACGATATTCTCGCTCTATTCCTATCGCACCTCCTAAAAGCAGGGCGAGAGACAGGCGAATGGTCAGGTCAATATAAGTTGCATCCATAAAATATCCTTTCTTTTAAAGTTTGCTTGCAAAGATAATATAATTCGAAGACAATACAAAATAAATCTATTGATTTTATGACGAAAATATTTTTTTCCTTGGTAATTCAAGAAAAAAGCGTATTGCAGCCAAGTCTAATTCCTCTACCGACGGAGAGTTATTTACCGATAAAGAACACTTACGTAAAGTTGGAATAACACTTACGTACAATTCAAGTGAGGCTCATTTGGAGTTCAAAAGAGGCTTACTTGAAGTCCAAAAGAGACTCACTTAAAGTTGGAAAAGCCTTACCAGATGGCAGCCAGGACGTTCTGGAAACTGCATCGCGACGTATCTGACTGTACGTCGGGACATAACGGTTATTACGTCGGGACGTATCAGATGCTACATCGGGACGTAATTTCTTCTTTACCGTGGCAATGCGTGGCAATAAGGTGGCAATAAAAAAGCGCTTATTGCCACGCGTTATCAGTTTATAATCAAATAGTTAAGTGCAAGTGTGATAGATGTGGCATTAATTTAGAGAAAAAATATACTTTGTCCGACACACATAAAAAAGGGAAGCGCCGAAACGACACTTCCCCATGGATTGGATAAGTTATATAATCATCTGTCTCGCGACATCTTATTCTGCGTATGCTGTCTTGTAGGCAGAGTCAAAGAACATAGCGCAAGAACCTACGCCAGTCTCATACTCATGCTGCTTCTGACCAGCGCTGTCATACTCCACTACGTAGCCATTGCCATTATAGTCGGCATAGCCATTATCGCCCATTTTATAAGAGAGCACGAAGATATGACCGTTCAATGGATCGGCGAAAATGCCGCATGGGCTCACAGGCATCTCAGAGAGCGTCATCGCCTGTGCTTGTGTACTTCCTGCTGCAAGCGCACTCACGCTAGGAGTGCCGCCATAAGGTGCATTGAGCACATAGAAATAAGGATGAGCCGCCTGCATACGTGTTGTAGCCCCAGGGGTTACGCATACAGCATAGTTGCCGTCTGCCACCTTCTGTGACTTACCCTCGGCGAAACTCACTGCACGTAGGGCATTCTCGCCATAAGCATTATAAGAAGCATCATAATACTGGTTGTCGAGAACATACAAAACATTAGATGCATAATAGATGCTGGTAGGATTGTTCACGCCCTCGATATTCTTAGTCTCTACATTGTCGTTGGAAAGATTGATGCAAGAGATGTTGCCACCACCAGCACCATAGTTGCTGTTGGCTACATAGATATTGCCATGGGCGATGACCATGCCCTCTGGATAGCTGCCCACCTGCCACTTCTTTTGAAGAGCAAAGCTTGTGGTGTCCACGGCTGCTACATAGCCACCGTATGTGGTGAAATAAACCTTGCCACCGTCGGCGATGATATGGCGAGGCTCTGCACCCTCAGCATTGCCTAGCAACTCTGTGGTTTTGATTTGCTTGATACTCTGCTTGGTTTTCTTGTCGATTACCTCGATGGTGTTGCTCTGGTCTACGGCAAGATAAATCTTGTTGCCATAAACGATACCGTCGTTGGCAGTATTACCGAGCGAACGACCGTTAGCAGCCTTGAATACGTTCTGTGTGGCTGTGCTTGAAGCATAGTCGATGGCTGTGAGAGAGCTCTCAATTTTGTTATACATGTTACCTGAATTCACGACATAAGCGCCCGTACTATACACCTGGAGATAAGTCTCAGGACCATCGTTGTCGTCGCTACATGATGTCATCACTGCAGTACCCATCAAGAGCACCGCCAAACCTAATAAATACTTTTTCATTGTCTTTTTTCAGTTTATATTTGAATCTACTTTGTTACTATCTAGAAGTTATATCCGATGCTTAACATCCAGCTGCGGCGAGGCATCGGATAATGCCCTACAAGTTCATACTGCTCCGACAGCAGGTTCTTCACATCCATCCTGACCTTCACACCTCTCAGGGATTTCCCCAAAAGACTCAGTCCGTCCAGCTGACGATAGAGCGTCAACCCCATGTCCCAGTAGCCATCCACTTCGGTGCCTTCATAATGCTCATTGTTGGCCCATCGCTTGCTCATTCCCTGTCCATGGAGTGAGACATTCACCCAGGGATTCTCCCACCCCAAAGCAATACTGCCCGAGTGCAGAGGGATATAGGCTACTTGATTGCCATAATATTTGGACGAGCGGTCGGTATGGTTCACCACATGCTGGTAGCTATACGACCCTTGCAGCGAGAGTTGCTGCCCCGGAGCCATCTGCCAAGTGCCACGCAAAGAAGCATCCACGCCAACGACATCAACCCGTGCCAGGTTTACGGTACGCCAAACGAACATATTGTAAGGAACGCCCACAATCTTGTCGGTCACCCGATTGTTGTAGCCGTCCAGCGTTGCTTGAAGATTCCATCCCCTGTAACGCAGGGATTCGCCGTTTCCCCCATCTTCTGAAGAAGTTTTTTTCCACGTAAGCCCGATATTCAACTGTCGGGTTTTCTCAGGCTTCAGATCAGAACTTCCGTAATGGAAGAAATAGTTCTCGTTGAAAGTAGGAACCCGGAAGATGTCCTTGTACGAAGCCCTGAGATAAAGTTCATCGCTGGCAGTACCATTCCCCAGGAGCCGATAAGAAAGCGAAAGCGATGGCGAAAGCCGGCGTGCATCCTTGGCAGCCTGTCCTGCCTTGGTAGGATTGGCACTGCCTGGCTGAGTCTCTATCTTGCGCCCCACGCTGTTGAGGTAAACCGAAGCCAGCATTCTGGCTAGAGCTACCCATCTTCCCTTCGCATATCGGGCAGAGAGCGACTGCAGGATGCCATGTCGATGAGGTCGCAGATCGGTGGCGAGGGTGCTGTTGAGCGAGTTCATCATCCAGTCGGCAGAGTAATCCACCGCCCAGCCATCATCCGGCATCCACATCAGTGCTGCCGAAGTATAATATTCCCTCTGCCAGTAGGTAGCATCATTGCGCCGATTTGCCACGAGCGTGTCCTGATAGGCAGAACTCGCCCAGTTCATCTTGGCTTGCACCTTCAGCATCCAACGGTCATCAAGACTTCTGGCTTGCCATCTCGCCTGAGCAAAGGCGTTGCGGTCGTGCAACTGTTCGGCTGTTACATCGGTATAAAATCTCACGATGCCTGGCAACTGTCGGTCGTTGTCATAATAGTAGAGCTTTGCCCACAATTGGTTCCGGCTCATGCCATCGGATCGTCTGCCCATCATCCAGTGCATATTCAGTTCGCCATGCCCCGAGTTCATCCGGCTGTTGGTTCTTCGCTCATGGGTAGTATATTTACCGTTGCGCAAGAGGAAAGGATAGTTGTTTTCGGCATAGGTGTACTCACCCATCGCCTGGAGGGTGAACCTATCAGACAATCTCTGCACATAGCGCAGATAAGGCGAGACATATCCGAAGGATCCCACCTGCAACTGAGTAGAGAGGTGAGGCTGCTTGTCGATGGGAATCTCGCTCATGGTCTCGATGGCAAGTAAAGCTGCCACCGAGGCTTGCCGAGCCGAAATGAAAATGTCGTCGTTGTCACCAATGGTGAGTCGCAATGTCTGCACTTGGTCAAGCGAATAACGGGACACATCAATTTCGCCGCCCTGACATTCGCTGAGCAGCACACCATCGTAACTCACTCCCGTATGTCCCGCTCCGAATCCACGCACAGCTACCGTTTTCATTCCTCCTGCCCCACCATAGTCGCGCAGATTGATGCCTGGCATGCGGTGCAAAGCGTCGGCCATATCCGTAACGCCAAGCCTCAACATATCCCCCTTGTCCAAAAGCTGGAGAGGCGATGTGCTCGTAAGTATCCAGTGCTGCCGAGCATTCACTTTTACTTCCTGCAAGTGCTCGGTACGAATGGAATCTTGCCCCATACCCACTTGTGCATACAACAGTAGCAAGCCACCGAGACAAAATATCCTCAATGCCTTCATTCATTCTATCTTTTATATTATTATCTGTGTCTCCATCACGAACCCATCCCACGGGGTTGGATAGAATCATCGAAATCTCTTATCCTAAAGACACTCTTTCATCATATTGTTTCCGATGGCAACGGCAGGTCTTCTGACTTGCGTCCTCCCAGCATCTTACTCTATGTAAACATAAAAAGATGCAAAACTCATGGCAAGCGGTCTTCCCGAAAAAATGTCAGTGACCATGGTGCTTGCCGCAATAAGACGCTTACAGCAGCGGGACTGTCCGGGCTTCTCACCCGATTCCCTTTTAATCACTACGCACTCATCCTGCCTGAGGCGGCAGAAGGTGGCAGCAAACCAATTGCGAGTGCAAAGGTACGATAAAAAAATGAATTAACAGCTAACTTCATGCGCTTTTTATTTGGTAATTTGCGATTTTCTTCTTAAATTTGCGGAAAAATTAAAAATCATACATTTTAATATTATATGGCAACAGTTGACGACAAGAAGATTATCTTTTCGATGGTGGGCGTATCTAAGATTATCCCACAAAACCAGAAACAGATTCTGAAGAACATCTACCTATCGTTCTTCTACGGAGCAAAAATCGGCATCATCGGTTTGAACGGTGCCGGTAAATCTACGTTGATGAAAATCATCGCAGGACTTGAGCAACCTACCCAGGGTGAGGTGGTTTGGAGCCCAGGCTACTCTGTGGGCTACTTGCCTCAGGATCCTCCGCTCGACGAGAACAAGACCGTGAAGGAAAACGTGATGGAGGGTGTGCAGAAAATCTATGATGCACTCGCAGAATACGAGGACATCAACAATAAGTTCGGTCTCGAAGAATATTACGGAGACCCTGATAAGATGGACAAGCTGATGCTGCGTCAGGCTGAGGTGCAGGATATCATTGATGCTACTGATGCCTGGAACATCGACTCCAAGCTGGAGCGTGCGATGGCTGCCCTACATTGCCCTCCTGGCGATTGGCCTGTTACCAATCTCTCGGGTGGTGAGCGCCGCCGCGTGGCTCTCTGCCGCCTGCTCCTGCAGAAGCCGGATGTACTCCTGCTCGATGAGCCAACCAACCACCTGGATGCTGAGAGCATCGACTGGCTGGAGCAGCACCTGCAGCAGTATGAGGGTACCGTAATCGCCGTAACCCACGACCGCTACTTCCTCGACGACGTGAGCGAGTGGATTCTGGAGTTGGACCGTGGCGAGGGTATTCCATGGAAGGGCAACTACTCTTCATGGCTCGACCAGAAGACCAAGCGAATGATTCAGGAGGAGAAGACTGCCTCTAAGCGCCGCAAGACATTGGAGCGCGAGTTGGAATGGGTTCGCATGGCACCTAAGGCCCGTCAGGCTAAGGGTAAGGCTCGTCTGAACTCTTACGAGCAGATGCTCAACCAGGAGCAGAAGGAGCGCGAGGAGAAGCTGGAAATCTTCATCCCTAACGGTCCTCGTCTGGGCAACAAGGTGATTGAGGCTCAGCACGTTAAAAAGGCGTTCGGCGAGAAGGTTCTCTTCAACGACCTCAACTTCATGCTTCCTCCTAACGGCATCGTAGGTGTGATTGGTCCTAACGGAGCCGGCAAGACTACCCTCTTCCGCCTCATCATGGGCTTGGATCAGGCAGATGGCGGCACATTCGAGGTGGGTGAGACCGTGAAGCTGGCTTATGTTGACCAGCAGCACAAGGACATCGACCCTCAGAAGACCGTTTACGAGGTGATTTCCCAGGGCAACGAAACCTTGCGTCTGGGTGGCAGAGACGTGAATGCACGTGCTTATATCAGCCGTTTCAACTTCTCGGGCACCGACCAGAGCAAGCTCTGCAGTGTTCTCTCGGGTGGTGAGCGCAACCGTCTGCAGTTGGCCTTGGCATTGAAGCAGGAAGGTAATGTGTTGCTCCTCGATGAGCCAACCAACGATATCGACGTGAACACACTGCGTGCCTTGGAGGAAGGTTTGGAAGCATTTGCCGGTTGTGCTGTGGTTATCAGCCACGACCGCTGGTTCCTCGACCGAATCTGTACCCACATTCTTGCCTTCGAGGGCAATGGTGAGGTCTTCTTCTTCGAGGGCAGCTATTCTGAGTATGAAATCAACAAGGCGCGCCGCCTGGGCGATACAGAGATCAAGAAAGGTCGCTATCGCAAGTTGATGGAGGAATAAGTTGATGGAGAAATAAAAAGGAGAAGCCCCCATCGGGTCTTCTCCTTTTTTATTCCAGCAACTGGTGTAAACACCATCATCCATAAGCAGCACTCTGCTTCTAAGATTTTAAAAACTAACAATATAAACGTTTTAAACTAACAATATAAATATGAGAGCAGCATTCATATCTCTATCATTTCTGCTGGCTGGCTCGCTGATGGTTCCTGCCATCGCACATACACCTGCAAGCAAGAAGAAAGTTGCAACTACAACTCAAAAAAGTAAAATCCTGCCGATGAAGGAGTATATCGACCAGCTGATGGCAAAGATGACCCTGCAGGAGAAAATCGGTCAGCTCAACCTGATGGTGGCTGGCGACATCACTACCGGTGGAGCCCTGAACACCCAGGTGGGTGGCGACATTGCAAAAGGCAACATGGGCGGCGTATTCAACATCAAGGGACTCGACAAGATCAAGGCTCTCCAGGACATCGCCATCAAGAATAGCCGTCTGGGCATTCCGCTGCTGGTGGGCATGGACGTAATCCATGGTTACGAGACTATGTTCCCTATCCCTCTCGCCCTCTCCTGCTCCTGGGATACAGAAGCGATGAAGAAGGTAGGCGAAGTATCGGCTAAGGAAGCCAGTGCTGCAGGAATCAACTGGACTTACTCGCCCATGGTAGATATTGCACTCGACGCCCGATGGGGACGAATCAGCGAGGGTAACGGAGAGGATCCTTACCTGAGCGGCGTGATGGGTGCCGCACTCACACAGGGTTACCAGGGCGCCGATATGCGCACAGAGGAGATATTGAAAGCCGATAGAATCATGGCTTGTCTCAAGCACTTTGCCCTCTACGGAGCCGTGGAGAGCGGCAAGGAATACAATACAGTAGATATGAGTCGCATACGTATGATGAACCAATACTTGCCTCCTTACGAAGCCGTAGTAAAGGCTGGCGTAGGCAGCGTAATGTCTTCGTTCAACCTGATAGATTACACCCCTGCCACCGCCAACCACTGGATGATGACTGATGTTTTGAGAAAACAATGGGGATTCAAGGGCTTTCTCGTAACAGATTATGCATCTATCGCCGAGATTCTGAACCACGGCACTGCCAAGGATCTGAAAGAAGCATCAGAACAGGCACTCCTGGCAGGCACGGATATGGATATGTGCTCCAATGCCTTCGTCAAGCATCTGGCACAAAGCGTGGCTGAGGGCAAGGTGACAGAGGAAGATATCAACATCGCCTGCCGACGCATCCTCGAGGCAAAATACAAACTGGGATTGTTCAGCAATCCTTACCGCTACTGCAATACCAAGCGAAACAAGACCGACATCTACTCTGCCGAAAACCGACAGATAGCTCGCGACGTAGCAGCCGAGACTTTCGTGCTTCTGAAAAATGAAGGAAATCTTCTTCCTCTGAAGAAGCAGGGAAAGATAGCTCTGATTGGTCCTCTTGCAGATACCCGCAACAATATTGCCGGCACATGGAGTGTAGCTCAAGCTCCTGAGAAATACACCACCATCAAGGAGGCGATGGAGAAAGCGCTCAATGGCAAAGCCACCTTATTATATGCTCAAGGTAGCAATATCTGGCGCAACCATGAACTTCAGAAGAACGGCGAACTGGGCAAGTCTATAGCCTGGGGAGATGAGGTAAAGATGAAGAACGAGGCACTGCAGATAGCAAAGGAAGCAGACGTAATAGTATGCGCTATGGGCGAAACAGCCGACATGAGCGGTGAATGCGCAAGCCGCACTAATCTGGAAATGCCTGATGTGCAACAGGAACTTCTGGCAGAACTCGCAAAGACGGGTAAGCCTATCGTATTGCTCAACTTTGCCGGTCGTCCTACGGTTTTGTCATGGGAGAAAGAACACATTCCTGCCATCATGAACGTATGGTTTGGTGGTTCTGAAGTGGGAGACGCACTTTGCGATGTCATCTTCGGCGACAAATCGCCATCGGGTAAGCTCACCACTTCCATGCCAAAGACAACCGGACAGGAGCCTCTCTATTACAATCATCAGAATACGGGAAGACCAGTACCAGATGACAATCAGAAATTTGCCAAGTTTGCCAGCAATTGTCTGGATGTAAGCAATGGTCCTCTCTATCCATTCGGCTATGGATTGAGCTACACCACTTTCGAGTATGGCGATTTGAAGCTAAGCAGCCATGAAGTCAATACGGATGACTGGAAGATTACCGCCACCATCAACTTAAAGAATACAGGTAGCCGAGATGCCGACGAGATAGTTCAGCTCTATATCCGTGATATGGTAGCCAGCATCTCTCGCCCAGTCAAGGAGCTGAAAGGTTTCCAGCGAATCCATCTGGCTGCAGGAGAAAGTAGGGAAATCAGCTTCGATATCACTCCTGAAATGCTCAAATTCTATAACGCAGAATTAAAGCATGTGATTGAACCAGGCGACTTCCAGATTATGGTGGGAGGAAACAGTAAAGAGGTAAAGACACAGAACCTCACTGTAAAATAAATCAAGTTTCTCAAATGAGGAAATTGGTTGAAGTTAAAGAAGTTATCACTCCCTACAGTCGTTCGGGAAGTTAAGAGACAATAGTCTTCCGGTGTAAAACGTAGGACATTTGTCCCTTAACTTCCCTCTTACTTTCCTAATTTCCATTAACTTCTCCACATACGACAATTCTGTAATTAATCTCAGACCAGCCCCAGGAGTTCTGCAAAATCATCAATGATAAATTCGGCAGAAGCCAACTGCTCGCGGGTTCCGTTTCCGTAAGTTACGGCACAGGCCTTGCAACCGGCATTGTGAGCCATATCTACATCAAAGGTCATGTCACCAACCACCAAGACTTCATCAAGCAAATCCTCCACATCTCCTGATTCTGCTGAAGTTACGGGATTCTTCATTCCCTTCATTTCTCCCAAAGCCATGAAAACCATGTCGGGTGCTGGCTTCACATGCTCTACATCATCGCCAGCCACAATAGAAGAGAAAATATCTTCCAGCTGCATCTGCTTCACGTATCCGTCGAGCGAGCAATGGTTGCGGCTGCTTGCCATACCCAGAATAAAACCCTGGCGATGTAATTCTCTCAGAGTTTCTATTACATGAGGGAAGGGCTGCACGATCATCGTCTTCTTGTTATCCAGGAAGATTTCGCGATAGGTTGCCGCACATTCCATTCCTTCCTCAGCACTCATTCCGAAGAGCGAGATGAAAGCCTCATCCAGTCTTAAACCGATGGTCTTGGCACAAGCCTCATCCGATTTCACTTCCAGTTTTCTTGCCCGCATCGTATCCTGCAAGGTCTTCACAATGAGACTCTGCGAATCGCCGATGGTTCCATCAAAATCAAAAATTATATACTTCATTACTTTCTTGTTCTAATTTCGCATGCAAGCTCTACACGCCCTGAACCAACGGTCACCGACCGAAGGGAAAGGTAAAGGGCGAGAGTCTTGCAGGAGCTTTTGAGCTTTTAGCCCATCTAGAACCACATGCGAAAGTTCTCTTGTTTTATTTGTTCTTTATCACTTTTATGATGTTGTTACGGGCCACATCCGGCTTCATCGCCTCATCCAGCGGCATTCCTTCCGGAGTAACCTGAATAACCCTATCAAATCCTGCATCCAGCATCGTCTGCCTGTCGCTCACGCCACCCGACACGAGCCACACAAGGGGGAAAGAAGATTCCGGGGATTTGCAATCCCCGGCAAGCTGTGAGCAAGCCACATGGCTTTTATCCGATTCCTTACACTTCAGAACATGCTCCAGAATCCTTTGCGGCAGTTTCCCCATCAAGGTCTGTTTATCACTATGTCCCTCGCCCGTAATCACGAGATCAGCATCCTGAATGAGCGCATCAAACTCAATCTCATCCAAGAGAAGCTCAGCCCCAGGACGAGCCTCAGCATTGAAATATTGCAGGAAAGCATAGCCCAAACCTCCGGCTGCACCAGCTCCGGGAACCTCACTCCTATCATATCCGAAATGCCTGGAGCTTACCTCGGCAAACTTCCTTGCCCTATCATCCAGCATCTGCACCATCTTAGCATCTGCTCCCTTCTGAGGCGCAAAGACATGAGCCGCCCCATTTTCACCACAGAGCGGATTGGTAACATCTGAAGCCAGCACAAAACTGCATTCCTGGCGGATTTCCTTCCAGTCGTCGCCCATCGCCTTAAGCATTCCGATGCCACAATCGGATGTGGCGCTTCCGCCCAAGCCCACGATGAAATGGCGCACGCCCCGGCGATAAGCATTCATAATCATCTCGCCAACGCCCCAGGAAGTAGCCTTCATCGGGTTGCGCTGTTCTGGCTCAATCAGAGCCAGTCCTGCGGTCTGCGCAATCTCGATAATCGCGGTATCATCCACGATTCCGTATTCCGCCTCAATCCATCTCATCAGCGCATCATGGGCATGAATCCTCACTCGCTCTCCCTTCATCGCCGAGAGAAAAGCATTGAGCATTCCCTCTCCCCCATCACTCATTTCCAGGGTAATGATTTCGGGAGAAGCATCTTCTGAATCCAATATCTTTATTTCAGAAGCAGCATCAGGAGACAATTTCTTTATTTCGGGAGAAGCATCATCCGCATTCCATTCCTTTACACCCGAAGCAATCGCCTCATTCACCTCTCTGCTCGAAAGGCAGCCCTTATAAGAGTCGCAAGCAATTATTATCTTCTTCTTTTTAACCATTGTCATTTTTCTCTAATAAATCATTTTATACCCAATTCCCCTCAAATTGATGATTCTGATATTTTCATCGGCAGATAACTTGTGGCGGAGCTTGGTGATGAAAACATGGAGACTGCGGGAATTGAAAAAGCTGTCATCACCCCAAAGTTTCAGGAGAATATCCTTGCTCTCTACCACATTGTTCTTGCTCTCCACAAGCATGCGAAGGATTTCTGATTCACGATGTGACAGTTCTGTATCTTTACCATCCAACTGCAGAATCTGACTGGTAACATTCAGGCGATAACGACCGATGGAGAGCCATTGATCAGCAGCATCCGGATTATCAGGAGAAACATTCCCCCCTTCCTGTTCTTCAGAAGAAATATTTCCTACTGAAGCCCGATGACAAAGCGACTTGATACGGACGATGAGCTCCTGGATGGCAAACGGCTTCTTCAGATAATCATTGCCACCCAATTCAAATCCCTCTACCACATCATTCACCGCCGAACGAGCTGTGAGGAAAAGCACAGGAGTACGGGAATCCGTCTTGCGGATACGGCGCACCATCTCGAAACCATCCATTTTGGGCATCATCACATCCGCAACCAGCACATCAGGCTTCTGGTCATCAAACATACGAAGCCCCTCTTCGCCATCATGCGCCGTGCGCATCTCGAAGCCCTGTGCCTCCAAGGTGTCGCTCAGAATCATCGCCAAGGATGTTTCGTCTTCTACCAGTAATACTTTTATCTTATTCATTGCTTCTTTTACCTTTAAGATTAAGACTTGGGGGACCAGCGATGGAATCGCTGGGAACGGGGGTGCAAAGGGGACTATGTTCTTTTTACCTTTTTACCTTTAAGAAAATGCAGGGTAAAGCAGCTTCCTTTTCCCGGCTCGCTTTCTACGGAAACAGAACCACCCATTTTCTCCATCAGGCTCTTGACATAGAAAAGCCCGAGACCATAGCCCTTAACCGTATATTTATTGCCATCCGTCACCCGATAGAACTTGTCGAAAATATAAGGCAATTTATCGTGGGCAATACCGATTCCATTATCTGATACGGAAACCAGCACTTCATCCTCGGCTTTTTGGAAAGCCTTGATTTCTATCTTCACGCTATCTTCAGAATACTTGATGGCATTGTCTATGAGATTGCTCACGATGTTTGAGAAATGCATCCGGTCGGCATGAACCATCAGATTTTCCGGTTCTACGGACAACGAAATATTCACCTTTTTATCCGTTCTTACTCCTGATTTCACTTTCAGCTGATGCTGGGAGATTAATGGTTCAATCACCTCCTTCATTGGAACTTCCACGATATTGAGAAGCATCGATTTCCGTCGTTCCATACTCATCGACAGAATCTGTTCCACCAATCCGCTGAGCGTCTGCAACTGCTTCTGGGCGATGGTGAGATACTTGCGCGCCTTATCAGGATGCTGGAGCATTCCGTAGTTCAGAAGGGAGTCGGTGGCAGCATAGGCTACTGCTATCGGAGTCTTCAATTCGTGCGTGATATTATTGGTAAAATCACTCTTCATCTCATCAAGCGTCTTCTGCTTGAGCATCGTATGAATAAGGAACCAGAAGACGAAAGCCAGGATAAGCATGATGAAGAGCGATGTGGCAAGGATGCCTGCCATCTGGCTGAGCACAGTCATCGTAAGCGGCTCTAGGCTAAGGACATATTTCTCCTCATTCGCCTCCCCCTCATTACAAACCACATATTGGTAT
This sequence comes from Prevotella sp. Sow4_E9_plate, assembly GCF_052116205.1. Lineage (NCBI taxonomy): Bacteria > Pseudomonadati > Bacteroidota > Bacteroidia > Bacteroidales > Prevotellaceae > Prevotella > Prevotella sp. Sow4_E9_plate. The sequence continues at coordinate 19,156 of NZ_JBQKLN010000023.1, forward strand.
TGCTTGGCATTGGCGGAAGGCACATACCCCTTCGTCGTCACTTTCGCCAAAACCTTCTTTCCTGCAAAAAGCTGAATCTGATGCGGAAGCGGATGAATATCGTCGCCCACCAACAAACTGTCTGAAAGCATCTTGGCAACCCATGCACTGTCATAGTCATTGATGTCAGGTTTGGCGATTTCATTCAATTTGCCAAACAGTGCCTGTTGTACCATAGTTGCCAGCTTGCCCGACATCATCATCATCAATTCCTGGTCCTTGTCATCTTCACTACGCTTCTCTTGCTTGGTAAAAGTTGTTTGAACAGACTGAACGATCTTTCCTCCACGAACCTTTTTCACCTTTACCTTTTGATCAATATCATCGTCTTCATCCATAGAAAAAGCAACAGAACCCGTCAGTTGTCTATGAGGCCCTTTATCATCATTGCGCAATCGTTCGATTCGCTTCTTCATCTCCATGAAGTGAGCGTACTCCATTCCACCCTTGATTTTTGCTTCAACCTCCTTTTCCTGAGACTGATAAAGCCCCACGAGCCAATAGGTCTGATATGCGAAGATGCAGACCAGAGCCGTGATGACGAGCGTAACTATGTATTTAAGATGTAACTTCATTCTTTCCTTGTATTAAAGATTTTTCCAGATGAATTAAATACTCATTTTCTGAAAATCGGATAAACCTCCGTGGTATTCTTCCATCCCCATTTACCATTCTTTTGTGGCGCAAACTCTCGTCCCATCTTGGCTCCTATCCCCCAATGTTGATTGAACATCACTTCCATGAAGCCACCATAGCTGCTTTTGGGATTGAAAGGAGACATGATGACGCTTCGAGGATCAGAGGTTTTCGTTGGAACATATTGTCCATAGAATCCCACTGTGAGCCAGTCGTTTACCTGATAAGCCATTCGTCCACCAAAAGAAGCTTTGGTGAGATTGCCAAATCCATATACTCCCGTGTTTATCTTTTCTATCCCGACATAAGGAGAAAAAACAAAACGCCCGAAATTTTGTTGATAAACAACCCCTGCAGTCTGCCTATTCATCAGTCCTGGGACTTCAATACCCGAAGAATATACCGCCATCGTACCCAAATTCGGGGAAGGAAGAGAAATATGAGGTATTGCATTCGGCGCAATCTCCAAAGGTTTTCCTTCTTCCGACATCCAAGGTGCATTCGATTCAGAGTAATAAAATTTGCCTTGAAGTACAGGAAAACCACCGAGCGAAGGACGAGAATATTCCAACGACATACCTTCCTTAAACGACATACCTTCCTTAGGTAAAGATGCCTTCGGAACGGAATCCAAAGAAACACTCTTCACTTCCTGCGCTTGCATTACCAATGTACAAAAGCAAGCCACAACTGCCAATATGAATATTCTTCGTTTCTCTTTCATGCTTGCAAAAGTAATAAAAAAGAAGATAAGTAAGATACTTTTCAGGAAATTATTTCTGATTTGATAAGACTAAATAACACTTCTGATAAGACTTGATAATCAAAATTCCTTGCTGACACGAGATATTTGCAGTACTTTTGCAACCGAAATCGGGAGGGTTTCTTCCGAAAGAACGATAAAAAGATAAAACGATAAGAAGAATATGAAAAGATTGGTTATATTAAGCGCTTGCCTGGCCATCAGTCTTGCCGGCTGGGCACAAGGAAACAGAAATGATTCCCTGAGAATGGACAGCATCATCCATTCCCTCCCCGATGTGATGGTAAAAGGCAACCGACCTATCGTAAAGGTAAAAGGGGCGACATTGACCTATGACCTGCCTCAACTCATCAAAAACCATCCGGTGGACAATGCCTATGAAGCCATCAAGCAACTGCCAGGTGTGAGCGAACAAGATGATGCCTTGACTCTCAACGCTCAATCTGTAACCGTGATGATAGACGGCAAGGCTACCACCATGACCAGCGAACAGCTCTATTCGCTTCTGAAAACAATTCCTACCAGCCGCATCGCCAACGCTGAAGTTGTCTATTCAGCCCCAGCCCGCTATCAGGTAAAGGGACAAGTCATCAACCTCCTGCTGAAGCACAACACAGGCTTTCACTCCCTGCAAGGCGAGTTCTTCGGCGGCTACACCCACCAGAACCGCAACAGTTACACAGAGCGCACCTCCTTGCTCTTCACCAACAAGAAATGGGAAATAGACATGCTCTATTCCTTCGGTCATGGCAAGAGATATTATTACTATGAAAATGAGTTTGCCCACACCTTGACTGATGGCACTTCCTATGCCTTCTCTACACATAGCGACAATATCAAACGTCATCTCAACCACAACATTCGACTGGGAATCAACTATCATCTGGCAAAGGATCATCAGCTCAGCTTTGCCTACACCTCACAACTCAATAACACGAGAGGAACTTCAGATGATGATGGCGATTTCACATCCCTTCTCAGAATCCATGCCAAGAGTCAGTTTCACAATTTCCGCCTGGATTACTCCACACCATTCGGCTTCTCGGCAGGAGCAGAATACACCTATTATAATTCACCGGATGAACAATGGCTGAAAAGCAGTCTCTACGATGAGATTTACGACATCACAAGTCAGCAACGAATCGACAAATGGTACGCTTACCTCAAGCAGGAGCACGACTTAGGAAAAGACTGGGGCTTGAACTACGGCATCAATTACACCACATCAAGAGACAAGAGTTCGCAGGAAAACAACAACAAGTCTTCTGATGGCAACACCATTCAAACCGAAGATCAAATGTGTTTCTATATCGGAGCCAGCAAGTCGTTCGGCCAAAAACTCACGATGGAAGCATCGCTCATGGAAGAATATTACCACACCCCAATCTGGGATGAGTGGAACCTCTTCCCTACACTCTCCATCACCTATCTTCCAAAAGCTGGACACATCATCCAATTCGACTTGGATTGCGACAGAGACTACCCTACCTATTGGTCGGTGAAGAATTTCACCACCTATAATGCGGGCGGATATGGAAAGATTGTAGGAAACCCGACGTTGAAGCCATCACGAGACCTCAGCCTCTCGCTTACCTATATTCTGCACAGCAGATACGTGGCAAGTCTCTTCTTCAACAACTCGAAAGATGAATTTCGTCAGCTTCCTTACCAGAGCGACAAGAAGAAGGAGATGGAATACAAGCATGTCAACTTCGACCATGTAAACCAGGTAGGCTTGATGCTCACAGCCCCAATCAACATAGGCAACTGGTGGCAGAATCGCCTTACCTTCACTGGCGTTTATCAGAACGATAAGAATTCCCACTTCTATGATCTTCCATTCGACCGCAGCAAATGGTTCTGTCAAGCCCAATGGAACGGCACTTTTCTCTTTGGCAAGCATGTGCTTCTCAACCTCGATGCTTCCGTTCATACCGACGCTATCCAGGGAATCATCGACATCCCAGCCTCAGGCTATCTCAACGCTGCCCTCACCTGGAAGCCTCTCAAGGACGACAAGTTCCAGCTGAAAGCCTACTGCAACGACATCTTCGAGACAGGCGACAATCATCTGCACGACACCTACCGAGGTCAGCACGTCATCAACAAAATGTACTTTGGCAGAATCATAGGCCTCTCCCTCACCTATCGTTTCGGCGGCTACAAGGCCAAGCAGCATGAAGAAGTAGATACTTCCAGATTTGGGAAATAAAAGAAGAAAAGCTCACCAAGACCATCAAAGTCCTGGTTAGCTTTTCTCTTTTCATATACTCTATTCAAGTTTCTTTACTTCAAAATATTGACATATCCCTTATTCTGTACCAATTCAGAATTTAAATCAATGCATTTCTGAGGAATCGGGAAGACGGTGGTGTAGCCGGAGGATTCACCCTGAAGAGGCGTACGGAGATCGTAGGCACCGGTGAATTTGCCGAAACGGATGAGATCCTGACGACGCCATCCTTCCCATACCAACTCCAGCAACCGCTCTTCCAGAATGTTATCGAGCGTAGCCTTACGATAAGGCATTCCCACACGGGCACGAATCCTATTCAACTCCTCATCACCATTCTCTCCGTTTCGGATCTTTGCCTCTGCCTTCATCAATAAAGCATCTGCATAGCGGAAAAGAACTATATCGTTACTCTGCAACTTGCCGTCCATATAAGAGGTTCTATCCACCTCATACTTCGCCATCCTCGCTCCAGCCGTCTTGACAAACTTACTGTTGGTCAGGTTTTGAGCCACTTCAAAAGGCTGATACTCCAACGGCTTTCCATTATCCATCAGCAGTTCATGACCATCTACCTTTACCACTCCCGCCACAAAGTTCATCTTGCAACGGGCATCTTCATCAGCCTCGCCATAATGATTGGCTTTCATCGTAGAAATCGTGGCACAGGTACCATTCTCACTTCCCCATCCCAAGACACCGCCATGCGTATAATGGTAAGAGCGGAAGAGATAATGGAACTGGTTGGTATAGATATTCTTATCCATCGGAATCGTGAAGATATTCTCCTTCGATGTCTCATTATGCGTAGAGAAATTGAATGAATCATCCGACTCCAGGACATAGCCTTCTTCTGCCAGTTTATCACAATAATAAATGCAGGTTTCCCAGGCATTCAACTTCCTGCAGTCCACCTTATCGCCATTGCGCAAAGAGGCAGCAGAAGCCGGCACAGAGAAATGAATCTCACTTCCCTTCGGACGGCTCGCATAACCCTGGGTCCAGTCATCATACATATAGATTTCTGCATTCAAAGCCAACTTCGCCAACAGAAAGTTGACTACCGGCTGGGTGATGCGACCATAATAATTGCCTTCCTTATTGCTGTGCTGGTCGGGAAGTGAAGGCAATACCTGCTGCAACTCCTGAAAGACAAACTGGAAGATAGAACTGCGATCTGTCTGACCTTGGAACAGGCTGGAATGGAGCTGTTCTGCACTGGAAAGGACCAATGGAACCCGACCGAACATGTCCATAGCATAGTAATAGAACATAGCCCGGATGGCTCTTACCTCAGCCCGATATTCCTCCTGCTGTGCGGCAGAAAGCAGGGCCGACTTGTTGCTGATAATATCCAAAGACTTATTAGCCAGCACGATAACCTTATAAAGGTACTTCCACGTATCATAAAGAGACTGGTCATCGGCACCCCACCGATGCTGGTACATGGCATTCCAGAGGCCACCATCATACCAGTCGCCGCCTCGAATCGGAATCATCGCCTCATCGGTGGTCAGCGTATTATAATCGTAAATGCCACGGCAGGTGCCCTGGATGCCCTCACTCTCGTTAGCTCCACCTATATAATTATAGAGAGAAGCCACGGCATTGATATAAATATCAGATGCAGAGCCATAGATGGCATCCTCGTCCAACTGATCCTTAGGATGTTCGTCCAGGCAGGATGTCATAGACAATGCCGCCAGCAGCAGAAATAAAAATCTATATCGTTTCATAACTTTCTGATTTTAGAATTGAACACTTAAACCCAATGAGAAGGTTCTGTAAACAGGATAAGTCCGCTTATCATCAATACCCATCGTACTGTTCACCACGTAGCTGTTAATCATCGGAGTCAAGCCGCTGTAACTGCTGATGGTGGCAAGATTGTTGACACTCGCCGAAACTCTGAGCGACTGCACCACGCCCTTTCGGATAGGGATATCATAGCCCAGCGTGAGATTCTCTAAGTTGAGATAATCGCCCTTCTCCAGCCAATAATCAGAAACATTCTGGTCAACGATATTCTTCTCAGGAGCTCCCTTCAACACATTATAATCCGGGAAACTCGACATATTGGTGTAGGCTAAGCCCGTACCATTGAATATCTTATGTCCGAAGGCTCCGTTCATCTGCAATGAAAGATACCAGTCGCGATAACGGAAACTGATATTGGAACCCAACGTTACCTTAGGAGTAGCCTGACCGGCAATATATCTGTCACCGCCATCACTCAAATCTACGGTTCCGTTCTTGTCCAAATCTTCGATATCATAGCGGTAATGCCCATTTCCATCTTCTATAATTCCCTTGCAATGAGGAAGATAGAATACCCCCAAAGGCTGACCAACTATCTGATAGACCACATTGTTGTAACCACCATGCTGACCGGCACCCGACAAGACACCCATCGCAGTAATATCGGCTGCCGACATCTGCATTCCGTCATATTCACCACTCAGCGAGAGGAGTTTGTTCTTCTGCCAGGAGAGATTCATATTGATGTTCAGTTCCATGTCCTTCTTCTGGATAGGAGTGAAGGAAACGCCGACCTCCAAACCCTGGTTGCTCATAGAACCCAGGTTTGCCAACAGTTTATCATAGGCAAAAGGCGGAACAGGCACATCATAGGCATAGAGCATGTCGGTGGTCTTGGAATAGTAATATTCTGCCGTCAGAACCAGCCGGTTGTTCCACAATCCCAAATCGGCTCCGATATTCCAGGTAGCGCGGGTTTCCCACTTCAGATCAGGATTGTTATTGCTAATCATTCCCATCGTAACCGTAGGAGAACTGTTCACCGAAACAATACCATTCTGCCGCACCGTATTCAAAGTGGTATAAGAAGATATTCCGCCAAGATTACCTGAGCGTCCATAGCCCGTACGCAGTTTCAGCATGGTAATTTCCTGGAGAGAACGGAGCCATTTCTCCTGCTTCATATCCCAGGAAAGAGAGACGGATGGGAAGAAACCCCAGGTATGGTCATTGCCCACCATCGAAGAACCATCGCCACGCATGGAAACCGAAAGACTATACTTATTATATAAGGTGTAGTCGACATTGCCCATCACAGAAGCCAGGGCCGGATCTTCGTAGTTGCTGTCTGTCCCACCGAAAGGCCGTGATGCAGCAGCACCTATGTTATGGTAATACATGTCGTTGTTGGTGATTCCCTTCGCAGAAGTCCAGAATCCCGTTCGGATATCCTTCTGATATTCTGCACCCACCATTGCCTTCAGATTGTGGATTCCCCACGAATGCTGATAGTTAAACGATACATTGGCAAGCCAGTCCTCGCTCTTGAACTCCCCACGATAGAGATTGCCCTGCGCCCAAACCCAGGTAGGACAGAACTGGTTGTTCTCGTTGGAAGCATAACTGTATGCTCCGAAGGCAGAAACACTCAGAGAATTTGTCATATCATAGTTCAACTTCAGATGAGCATTGAAGTTCATGTTCTTCGTATCATTACGCTCCTTGAGCAAGATTCCGGGAGGATTCACCTGAGATGCAGCCCCATTCTTCACCCAACTGCCGTTCAGCTTATCATAAGGATAAGTAGGATTCATGGCATCGGCAGAATAGAAAAGCGCCTGACTGTCGAAGATATCATTGTTCTTGAAAGACGAACCGAACACGCCGAAATCTCCCGTCAGTTTATCGCCAAACGCCTTCTGGGTGACATCAATCTTAGCCACCAGATTACGATAGCCCTTGCTCCGAATAATCGTGCTATGGTCGATATAGCCAAAAGAAGCGCGGTAGTTGCTCTGCGGAGTGCCACCGCTGAAGGCCAGATAATGGTTCTGGATATTTCCGGTTCGGGTAATCGCCTTGCGGAAATTGGTATCATATCCCTTATTGTTATACTCCAGCCCATACTTCTGTGCAGCAGCTATGTATTCGGCGGCATTGAGCATCTCCATACTTTTGTACATCGTCTCTATACCATAGTTTCCCTCATAAGAAATCTGAAATCCCTTACCCGTACCCTTCTTGGTCTTTACCTGGATAACGCCCGAAGCACCACGGGAACCATAGAGTGTCGTTTCGCTGGCATTCTTCAGTACTGTAAAGCTCTCTATATCGGCGGGATAGATTGTAGCAAGCGTCGCCACATCAGAAGTAACACCATCAATAATCACCAGAGGATCATTGCCGCCCATGATAGAAGTTGTACCGCGAACCCGGACGGAGTTCAACATAGCAATACGGTCAAGACCATTGGTAGTGACGTTAACACCTGCCGTCTGTCCGCTCAAGGCATCCAGGGCATTATTGAGTACACCCTTCTTCAGAAGTTCAGGCTCCACTACACTCACCGAACCTGATAAGCGCAAGGAGTCTAGGCCTTCAATGTTCACAGACTGAGCACTGAGGGTTTGTGGTGCAAGAATCATCGCACCCATCGCATAAAATATTGTTTTTAACTTCTGTTCCATAACTATTTCATCGTTTAGTCAAGGTTCAATTCGATTTTCGATTGCAAATATAATAAAAAAGAGTGATTCAAAGTCCATTTCCTTGAAAAAACTTCAAAAAAACGCAGGCCTAAGAGTTAAGACAGAAGAAAAGCTCACCAAGACCCTCGAAGTCCTGGCGAGCTTTCTCTTTTAATATTTGCCGGGAACCACACGCATGGTATTGGTCTGGGAATCCCAACCCTCGAAACTCTGGCGAGGCAGACTGATGGTTTGTCTTAAATGTTATAATCTTTGTTCTTGTGATTGTTTTCAATCTCGGTGACAAAGTTACATTTTTATTTTTGAAACCGCCTCCCATTTTGGCAGCAAAGTTTAAATTAATTATACTTTGCTGCCAATATTGTCATCAATCCGACACTGGCACGCAAGTTGCTCAACATAAGAGTGAAAGCTGAAACTAAAAGATGAAGGAGTTCGAAAGGACAACGGAGTTTTGAGGCGAAGGCAATCAAAAAGAACAGATAAATAAATAACAAGCAGAAATCCCGACGGGACCGCAAGGAACCGAGAGGACGAGTAAAATAAAATTGGAGGTTTTAATTATGTTGTTAGCACGTAGAAATAATAATTCAGATTGGTTGAGTAACTTCTTTGATGATGCATTTTTCAACACAGAGTTGATGCCACGTATGAATGCTACCGCTCCTGCCATTAACGTAAAGGAGACCGAGAAAGCTTACCAGATGGAGATTGCAGCCCCTGGACTGAAGAAGGAATGGGTTCGCATCAACATCGATAACGATGGCAACCTGAATGTGGCTATCGAGAACAAGATGGAACACAAGGATGAAGATAAGCACGAGCACTATCTGCGCCGCGAGTTCTCTTACAGCAACTATCAGCAGAGCTACACACTCCCTGAGGACGCTGACCGTGAGAAGATTTCAGCAAAGGTAGCTGATGGTGTTCTTGAGGTTGAGATTCCAAAGCTTGCTCCTAAGGAGGAGGCTAAGGCTACCAAGAATATCGAAGTCAAATAATCATCTCCCATAAATGATTGAGGCAGATTCCAAGGCAATTTGGAACCTGCCTTTTTTTGTTCCTTTACCTGAGCCACCACATTTTTCATCTACCTTATTATAGTGGTTTTCATCTATCCATCAGGATATTTCTTCCATAAATCTTGTGGGGGTCATAATTAATATGTAATTTTGCAGGCAGAAAAGCAGATATGAAAGCTTCTGCTTATAAAATTCATAACATTTATATAAAAAACAGATGAAGAAAACAATTCCAGTAATAGGCATGGCTTGCAGCGTATGCTCTGCCAATGTAGAAAAGAAGCTGCAGTCGCTAGAGGGCATCAACTCCGCCTCGGTTTCCCTGGCGAGCCGAACTGCCCTGGTAGATTATGACCCAGACATTATCTCTCTGGAAGATATGAAACGGGAAATCAGCAACGCCGGCTACGACCTCGTCATCGAAAGCAACAGAAGCGTGGAGGAAATCAACCGCCGTGAGTTCACCCTCCTGCGCCGCCGAACCCTCGCTTCCTGGCTCTTCGCCATCCTGACCATGTGTTTCTCCATGGGTTGGATTTCCCTGGGTATGGAACAGAATATAATTTCAGATGGCGTTGCTTCGGCTCATCACTCGAGTTCCTTCGCCAACCAGATCTGTCTGCTCCTGGCACTCGCCAACCTGCTCTACTGCGGCAAACAGTTTTACGTTTCCGCCTGGAAACAGCTTTTGCATCATACGGCAAACATGGATTCGCTCGTAGCACTCAGCACCCTCATCGCCTTCCTCTTCAGCACCTTCAACACCTTCTTCGGAGAAATGGTATGGGGAGCGAGAGGCATAGAATGGCACACTTATTTCGATGCTTCCGTGATGATCATCACCTTCGTGCTGACCGGCAGATGCCTGGAAGAAAAGGCAAAGGACAGTACGGCGAGCAGCATCCGACAACTGATGGGAATGCAGCCGAAAACCGCCCGACTGGTGACTTACGAGAAGATAGAAGGCACCAACGACTACAAGATGGAGGAAGTTCCGATTTCCACCATTCAGATAGGCGACATGATAGAGGTAAGAGCCGGCGAGAAGATTCCGGTGGATGGCGTGGTTACCCAGGCAGAGAGTTTCATGACTCCCGATGCTGCCTATGTAGATGAAGCAATGATCAGCGGCGAACCGACTCCGGCGATGAAAAAGGCAGGCGACAACGTGCTGGCTGGCACCATTCCGAGTCAGGGAAAGCTCCGCATGAGAGCCAAGCAGATTGGCGAGAACACCGCCCTGGCACACATCATCCGCATGGTTCAGGAGGCACAGGGCAGTAAGGCGCCCGTGCAGCGCATCGTGGATAAAGCGGCTCTGATTTTCGTTCCAGCCGTGGCAGCCATCGCCCTCATCACCTTTTTAATATGGTGGCTGATAGGCGGCAACGCTGCTCTTCCGCAGGCCATCCTTGCTGCCGTAGCCGTATTGGTCATCGCCTGTCCTTGCGCCATGGGCTTAGCTACTCCTACCGCCCTGATGGTGGGCATTGGCAAGGCGGCGCAGAAGCAGATTCTCATCAAGGATGCGTCGGCGCTGGAGAATCTCCACAAGATCAACGCCCTCGTCATCGACAAGACCGGCACCCTCACCATTCCTAACCAGAACATCGATTTCACCAAGCAGGAGGATTTGGACCTGGAGACGAGAGAGACCCTCAAGCCTCATGCCCAGGAAGCAATGAAGCAGTTGCAGGAAAGGGGAATAGAGGTCTATATGATGAGTGGCGACAAGGAGGAAGCGGCTCATTACTGGGCAGAGAAAGCCGGCATCAAGCATTACCAGAGCAAGGTGCTGCCTGGCGACAAGCAGGCATTGGTAAAGAAACTTCAGGACGAAGGCAAGCAGGTAGCGATGGTGGGCGACGGAATCAACGACACCCAGGCCCTTGCCCTTGCCAACGTGAGCATGGCGATAGGAAAGGGAACGGATGTGGCGATGGATGTAGCACAGATTACGCTGATGAGCGACGACCTCCTGGCGCTTTCGGAAGCCGTAAAACTGAGTCAGAAGACGGTTCACATGATTTGGCAGAATCTCTTCTGGGCGTTCATCTACAACATCATCTGCATCCCGCTGGCAGCCGGCGCCCTTCATATCTTCGGCATTGATTTCCAGATAACCCCGATGTGGGCAAGTGCCCTGATGGCCTTCTCCAGCGTAAGCGTAGTGCTTAATTCATTGAGGTTGAGATTAGCGTAAAATGAAAGAAAATCCTAGAATTTCTTGGCAGTTTCAATAAAAAAGTGTATCTTCGCAGCAGAATTGCAATATTGCGTCCACGACCTTATAAAACGTAAGAAGATGGGAAGATTTATAGACCCACGTGTCGATTGGGCTTTCAAGCGAATCTTTGGAAGCGAGGACACTAAAGAATGCCTGATAACATTCCTCAACGGACTGTTTGAAGACGAGTTGGTAATCAAGGACGTGACGTTTGCCAAGACCGAAAAACTTGGCTTGCGCCCCGATGACCGTGGTGTGGTCTTCGATGTCTATTGCGTCACAAACGAGGGCAAGCATATCATCGTTGAGATGCAGAAGAAAGAACAGGAATACTTTGCCGACAGGGCATTGTATTACACGGCACGTGCCATCGTGCAGCAGGGCGTTCGTGGAATCTGGGACTATCATTTGGCTCCAGTCTATACGGTGTGTTTCATGGACTTCGTGTCGGAAAGTCCGATGCTAAAAGAGTTTCGTACCGACTTGGTGCTTACCGATTTGCAGACACGCCAGCGAGTGTCCGACAGGATACGTATTGTTTACCTCCAACTGCCATTGTTCGACAAGCATACGGAGGCAGAGTGTATGGATATATTTGATTGTTGGATTTATATAATGAAGAATATGAACATGTTTGAGCAGATGCCATTCAGCGAGAAGTATCCAGTCTTCCGCAAATTGGCAGAGATAGGCGACCTCCGCAAGCTCTCCCGCGAGGAACTTGAGCTTTATGACGAGGACATCAAGAATATGCGTGATATATATGCCACCAGAAAGTTTGATGAGAAGAGAGGAATGGAAAAAGGAATGGCGAAAGGAATGGCGAAAGAAAAGATAGCCACAGCTTACCGCCTTTTGTCAATGGGACTTTCTGAAGCGCAAGTATCAACGGCCACAGAGCTTCCACTGGAGGAAATTCAGAAAATAAGAAAATAAGAACTAGCTTTGAAAAATTGATTTATGAGACTTCTTGGCATTCAAACCAAGAAGTCTCTTTTATAAATATAGACAACACACTTTTCCTATAAATCAATAGTTAAAAACTACACTCTTTTCCTATAAAAACGAGGGCTGGAAACCACACTTTTCCGAAAAAAGCGGTATTTTACCCTTATAAAACATGGATTTTACCCATAAACCACCCCTTTTTAGTAAAGGTGATTTTCATGAAAAACCGTAAAGGACTTTTAAGGGATTGGAAAACCTTAATGACCGATAATGACCTTGACCTTAATGACCTTAACGACCTTATCCCCTAAATAGCCAGACTCCATTGTCAACAGAAAATCACATTACCCAAGCAAAAATGACAAGAAAGGCAGGATTGTTTTTATTCAGAGAAAGAAGGAGAAAAATGCTCTTAAGAGCAAGAAAAAGTAGTTCCGATGGCACTTTTCACCCCTTCAGAAGGCAAAAATAAGAGGGGTAAAAGGCTGAATGAAGGGGGGAAACGAGGAACTTCTTGATATATTTTGCCAAGATTCTCATAAAAAGAGCAAAAAACTGGGATAGAGCGAAGAGGAATATGTACGGTTTTAGCTGTACAAAGCATGGTACTCTGCAGAAGCACTGTGCAAACTATTCCACTGACTGTCACTATCTTACAAACAAACATCATCCTTTCCGAATAACTTTCAGAAGCCTAATCCGGTCATTAAGAACCCGGTCATTATCGGTCATTAAGGATTTTCGGGGGGCGGCGAAAATGGTGTATAGTATAATATTAAATACATTTAATATTATACTATAGGACTAAATGACCAGAACTGATTTTCCTTAATGACCGTTAATGACCGGGGGCTTAATGACCGGATGACTATGATTTACCATTACCCCATTTCACAAAACAGGGGAAAAGTGAAATCAAGTAAGGGGAAAACTATTGCATCCTCGGATGATTTATTGTATCTTTGCACCGGCAATCGAAAGAACAGTCTTCTTGTGCCAAGAGTCGGTCATCTATGACGACCGAGGCTGGTCTTAATAGATGGCAGGCGCCGGTCATCAATGAAGACCACAAAATGGGCAGGAAACGGCTTTCTGGGGAATTGTGATTCAAGGAACTCTTAAACGCAGACTGAGCATGATCAACTTCAAGAAAGACTCCAGCATTACAAACAAGTGGGGAGAGTTATTCCTCCCCCTCTACCTTGCAACAGTCGAATCCCATCTCCTTGGCTTTATCAGGACCAAAGGTAAAGTAGATGGCTTCGCCCTCATCACAAACCTCGCCTTTGGAGTTCTCCAGAGTCAGGTGGATGGTAACGATATTACGGCGCTGACTGGCGATGTGACCACGCACCGTAATCTGCGAATCGGTGGTCATCACAGGCTTCTTATACTTCACGTTGAGCTGCATCGTCACACCCGTGGTCTGCAGTTTGCGGTTGATAACCCAGCCTGCCACTTCATCCATCAGCATACTGATGATTCCGCCATGCAGGGTATTGATCCAGCCCTGATAATTCTCGCCGGGATTCCAGATGGTAAGCACATCCTCACCCTCTTCCCAAAACTCAAGATGCAATCCTACAGGATTGTTGGGGGCACAGCAAACGCAGTTGTAACCCTCCTTGTTTAAATATGGATTTAATATCTTCTTCATCTTTCCAACTGATTAAACTGATTTTTAACTGATTTCTTACTGATAAAACTGTTTAAAGACCACGCAAAGGTACGAATAATATCTGATAAGGCAAAGTTTTTAAAAAATATTATTATTAATTCCCTCTGATTACCTGAAAATAGAGGGTCAGACGGAGCCCAAACTGTTTAGAATAAATAAAAATACCTAGAAATGAGGATAAAGATAAAGCCTCCACTATTTAGAAGAAATGAAAATACCGTTTATTAAGTATTGCAGGATTTTGAAATACCCAGTACCTTTGCAGCGTGAATTAAAGATACTCGCAAGCGGCAGGCAAGTGCGCAAGAAACAATATAAAAACATAAAAAAAATGAAGAGATTTTTTTTTATTATTTTAGGCAGCATCAATATTTGCCTTGCTCATGCACAGAGCTTTAACGGACAGTATATTTCTGAATGGCAATGGGACATGAACAAGAATACCAATCTGATCAATCAGCTGAGATTGGAACTGAGTGTTCCGATAGGAAAAGGAAAGGATTCGTTCGAGGCGGCTACGCTGCATGTGGCAAAGACCAACGATGGCATTATTGATGACTGGCAGGGATTTTCGAACATAGATGCAGACAATAACTTCGCCATGCTTGCCGTGCTGGGCTACATGCACGAGTGGAATTCGGGCCATCTGTTTGTGGGTGTGAGAAACGTGAACGAGGATTTCTTCACCTCTGATGTTACGGCTCTTTTCCAGAACAGTTCTGAGGGAATTTTTCCTACCGTTGCTTCCAGCTATCCGATAGCCAACTATCCGTATTCGGGCTTGACCCTTTACTTTGATGTAACCAAGGGAAAATGGACTTTCAGAAACAGTCTGTATAATGGTGCGGGATATAATGGCTGGAAAGCCCACGACAATCCTTTCCTGGTCCGCCCGAAGAAGGATGGAATCTTCAATATGTCGCAGTTGGAGTACAACGATAAAGGTGGAAAATATTTTACAGGTGCTGCCGTTCATACCCGTCAATATCCGATAAACGAGGATGGCGAAATGGTTTCTGCCGATGAATCCAAGGGCAAAACAACCTGTGCCTGGTGGGTCTATGGAGAGCAGAGTGTATGGAAGGCTGGCGACAAGAACATTTCGTGCATGGTGCAATATTCCGAGAACACCAGTCATCAGAATGCCTGCTACCGATACGCAGAGTTGGACGGTGCCTATCAGGACGAGAAGAACGAGTGCGGCTTGTCGGGCCAGTACGCCCGCTTCCAGCAGGGTTCAGAATATTCGCTGGAAGTAACCTGGAAAAGACAGCTGACGGAATCCATTTCCCTTCAGCCATCGTTCCAGTACATCAAAAATGACAATGGAGATTTCACGACGCTCAGTGCCCGACTCTATGTCAGTTTCTAGCAATCCATTTCGGCAAGACCAGGATGCCCATCACCAGGAAAGGGTAATAGAAGATGGCGCGCCAGAGCATGGCGGCGAGGATGGCTACCGAGGCATCGGGCAGGAAATCGGCATAATAAAGGCGGAACATCAACTCTGCCACGCCACTTCCGCCAGGCGTAGGACTCAGGATGGAAATCATCCACATCACCCATTGCCTGCACCAAGCCACCAGCATGTTGCCCTGACAATGGAAGGCTACGAGAATGGCTACCACGATGGCGAATCTCGACAACCACGCCAGGGAAGTATAACCCATCAGCTGCAGCCAGAATCTTCCGCCCTCCAGCTTTGCCTCCTCCGAAGCCATCGTCATCTCCTCGGAAAACTTCTCTACCTTGGGCAGGAATCTGCGAAGGAAAGGAATCTTGCAGCACCCCTTCAATACCCATCCCAAAATTTGGGGACGATGCAGCAACAAGAGATAGAGAATGGCTGTCCAGACAACCACAATAAGGGTGCTGACGACGAAGACTACCTGTACTCCACCCTTGACCCATTCGTTTGTTGTATCCGTAGAAATTCCCACTCCATCTGCCAGACTGAAAAGCAGATGCGATGGAACACAGAAATACAACAGGCAGCAGCTGATGGCAAGGAATGCCTCATCAGCCAGCAGGGCTGCAAACATAGTGAAGATGCTTCTGCCCATCGATATCCCCTCACGGTTCAGATAGACAAAAGCCAAGCCACTGCCACCCACAGCCGAAGGAGTAACGGCAGAAGTAAACTCACAAAGTACATTGATGCGAAACGCCTCGGCTATCGACAACTTGCGCTGGCAAAGATGTCGGAAACGGAGAGTGAGCATCAGATTCTGGACGGCAAAGAGCAATACAGCCAAACCTACCCCCAGAAAAAATCTCGGAGACAATTCTATCCTGCTCAAAACTTCCACGTCAAACTCCCGAATCATCATTCCGGCGATGACCACCAAGCCGATGGAAGCCGCCACCCATAAATGCCATTTTTTCATATTATTCTCAAAATAAAACTATACCTTAATCATATATAGTAATATAACGATTAAATGGCCAATCTATTTTGTTGTCTGTCTATTAAATGTTGATATCTATCCAAAACTTCTACAGCTATGTCATTCCAAGAGCGCACCAGAGTCTCCGCGGTTGCAATTTATGGGCATTTATAGACTATTTCTGCTCCACCTTCACTCCCGTAATCCGGCTCTTGAAATCGCCTGCCTTCTGGAGCGGGAACACCAGCGTGCGCTGATAATACATCTTGGCTGAAGGATTATACACGATAGGCTGAGTGGCTGCAGCATCGCTCTTCTGGAATGTAGCCAGGTCTTTCTGCTGCATCGCATAAAGAGTGATAGGACCCAACTCCTCGCGCAACTTGCCATCCACATAAAGACAGGTCTTCCTGTTGTCGCCCGTAATCGCCAGAGTTACCTTCTTGCCCTTCTCTACCCTGTAGTTGAACTTGTTGAGATAACCCTCGTGGGCAAAACCAAGCTGACCGCTTTCAGGGTCAGAAAGATAGAACGTGGCATTATCTGATGAGAACAGCACCGTGCCCTTCGGCTCATCGGCTCCCTCGATGGTGAACTCCACCCGATAGCCATAGCCCACTTCCTTCTCGCCCGTGGTCTGACCAGGGTTCAAAGTCTCTATCCTGAGCTGCTTGCCCTTCTGCCAGCGTGCTGCCTCGTTTACCGCTGGAGCCTCGCTGAGCGCAAGGCGAAAACGATTGAAATCTTCAAAGGAGAAAGATGTTGCAGCACCCGTCCAGCATTTTGCCGACAGCGTCTGCAGGGCAGGGAACAGTCGGTCGTGAATATCCTTCACCGTAATGCCGTTGCCCGCATGGTCGTTCCATACGGCAAACATTCCGCCGAGAATGGCAGGGTCGTTCTCCTCGAACTTCTCGTTGCCAATCTGCGCCGGAGTCCAAGAATCGTAAAGATACCGGCAATTCAGGTAATCGTAATAATAGCCCGCTGCCGGAACGATGTAAACCAATCCGTCAGGAATGCTCACCAGTTTGTAGCCCAGGCGCTTCATCTCCTTCGGGTCAGCATAACCATTGTACCAGCAATGCATCATCACGTTCTCCGACTTCACCTTGGTGTCGCCCTTGGCATGAGTAAGTGCGCCCCAAACGGCTGCCTGCTTGCCAAACGACTCCACATATTTAATATAATAGTCGGTGAAATAGCGGAATTTCTCCACCACCTCCTTCTTGGCGTTGGAATACTCATCGGTTCCGATATGCACTACCTTGCCCCGGAACACGGGGTTCTTGCCCTCCAGATACTCCTTGAAGAGCCCATCCACAAACTTGTAGGTATCGGGATTGAAGAGGTCGAGATGATCCATGCCATATTCCTTGGAACCGATTTCCGGCTTGTAATGGGTGAAGGCGAGCGAATGGGCAGGCACATCTATCTCGGGGATGATGTTGACGCCATACTGCTCTGCCAGTTTCTGGAGTTCGATGAACTCAGCCTTGGAATAGCTGCCATCCTTCGCCGTGAGTCCCGGATAGGTGTCGCATTCCAGGCGGAAGGCTGCCGGAGTTTTCGCCCAATCGTTACCGAAGAACTGTCGGAATCCATTATCGTTGAGATGAATCTGCAGGGTATTCATCTTGTAATAAGACATCATCTTGACCAGCGAGCGCAGATAAGACATCGGGATGAACTTTCTGCCGCAATCCATCATGAAGCCTCGCAGCCCATAGGCAGGCGTATCCTGGGCTGAACCCTTTGGCAGCACGAAACCTGCCGAACGCTGCTGCTCTGAAAGCTGCAGCACGGTGCGGGTTCCCCATACCAGTCCTTCTACCGAAGAAGCCGTGATGGTAGTTACGTCGCCGATGGTGAGGCGATAGCCTTCCTTGCCGAGCAGTCGGGCTGATTTCTTATCAGACTGGAGCACCAGCACGATGTCGCCGGCAGAGGGCTTTCCCGTCTTAGGCGTGAGCGTTTTTCCCACCAGGTCATGGTAATCGGCAGCAAAGAGTTTCGCCACCTCCTGGGCGTTCTTTCCGCCCTTCACCACGTATTTGCCCGATGGGGTAAACATTCCCTCTGCCCCGCTCCATTGCTTGAGTTCAGGGATTACAAAAGGTTTTTCGTTGACCGCTGCCCAGCCACACGAAAGCACCAAGGTGCAGCAAGCCGTCAGCAAGAGACGCTTGAAATCATTTAGGTTTTTCTTCATATTTTACTGTTTTATGTTATGAGTTAAATTTTTCATTATCAATCATTGATGCTGACATCAGAACATCTCATTACCAACAGTTGATGTCCGTATTCCCAGCATTCAGCGGCAAAGATACGAAGAAAAACCGAGACTTCTACTACTTTTTAGAGATTATTGACCGAAAACAGAAGAAAAAAGAAAATATCCTCCCAAAAAACTTGTTCGTTTCTTAAAATAATCGTATCTTTGCTGCGGATATTCTATGAAAATCCGCAACGCTATTGCGGATAATCTATGAAAATCCGCAATAGAAACTTATAAAAAGAGCTATTATGATTAAACGTATATGCCATATTGACAATGATTTAGAAGACAGCACTTTTCTGTTTGGAGCCAGACAAACAGGAAAAAGCACTTTCTTGCGCCAGACTTTTCCTGACTGTATCTATATTGACCTATTAGATACTACCATCAAAGGACGATTCAAACGCCGTCCTTCCCTGCTCTACGAGATGCTTTCAGATAAAGAGACGGGAACATTGGTCATCATAGACGAAATACCGGAAATGCCTGAACTACTCAACGAAGTGCATCGTCTGATGTCGGAAAAAGGAATCGTATTTATCCTATGCGGATCCAGTGCCCGAAAACTGAAGCGAAAGGGTTACAACACCTTAGGCGGAAGAGCTTATCCGGTTTTCCTCTTTCCATTCGTTAGTGCCGAGATTCCGGACTTCAATCTCCAACGAGCCATCAATTATGGAATGTTGCCCCCACATTACCTGGCAAAGAATCCGCATCGACGTCTTTCAGCCTATATTGATGTTTATCTGAAAGAAGAAATCAAGGAAGAAGCTTTGGTGAGAAACCTCAACTCTTTCCAGCGATTTCTAGAAGTTGCAGCCCTGACAGATGGTGAGATCATCAACCTCAATAACATCGCCCAGGATTGTGGAGTAAGCGCAAATACCGTAGGCAACTATTTCGACATTCTGGAAGATACTCTTTTAGGTTTTCGCATTCCAGCCTACACCAAGACGAAGAAGCGCAGATTGGTACAGGCTCCCCGCTTCTATTATTTTGATGTAGGTGTCGCCAACCATTTATTGCATCGCAAGGAACTGGTTAGAGGCACTGCAGAATATGGTCATGCCTTCGAGCACTTGGTAATACAGGAATTAAGAGCCTGGCTTTCCTACCAGGAAAGTACAGAACAATTGAGTTATTGGCGAGCCTATACAGGACAAGAAGTGGATGCCGTGATAGGTGACGGTAGAGTTGCCATTGAAATAAAATCTGTAGAGGAAGTATTGCCAAGGCATCTGAAAGGTCTCAAGACTTTTGCATCTGATTACCCTGAAAGCCGACAGATGATAGTATCGCTCGACCCGATAAATCGAAAGATAGGAGAAATCGAATGTATCTACATCCTCGATTTCTTGAAAAAACTTTGGAAGGAAGGAATATAATCCTTCCCTCCAAAGATTATCCGAGTAATTAATCATAGAGAGTGCTTAATCGTAGAGATAGAAAATGCGCTCCATCATGTGCCACTTCTCATCGCTCGTAGCACCCTTGCCGCACTTCTGGAACTTGCCTACCACTTCCTCCCACTCTGCCTGTCTAGGAAGGGTGGCGAGCTCTGCCATTTTCTTGCCCCAATCGAAATCTACGGGAGCATCTACAACCATCACCAGTCGGTTGCCGAAGATGTAAATCTCCATCTCCAGGATACCAACCTGACGGATTCCGTCACGAATCTCCTTCCATTGCACACCTTCTGAATGCAGGCGGCGATATTCACGGATAGCCTCCTCATCAGATTCAAGTTCCAACCACTGCACGTAGCGCTTGGTGGCTACCGGATACTTCTTCTGTTCATAACCTTTCATCATAATCATCAGGGGTTTAAAGATTAAATAATATGTTGTTTTGTTTATTTAGTGCAAAAATATAAAAAAAGATTGAGCAAAACAAACCTAGTTACCGAGATTTTGTTTATTTTTGCATTATCATTGCAGAAATGCATGATCAAGATTTGCAAAACAATTCTATGAAATTTAAGAAACTAAAGATTAAGATATGAAGAAACTACTTTTATCCATCGCCTTTCTGCTCCCTACTATGGGAATGATGGCGCAGACTCAGGTAAAGACTGCTGAAGGTATTCTCGAAGGAAAAGACCTCTCAGGCATCACTGTTTTCAAGGGTGTTCCATTCGCAGCCCCACCGGTAGGAAATCTCCGCTGGAAGGCTCCTCAGCCAGCCCAGAAATGGCAGGGCGTTCGCGAGGCAAAGGAGTTCGGACCGAACCCGATGCAGGAACCCATCTTCGGCGATATGAACTTCGGTACGAAGACCAACAGCGAGGATTGTCTCTATCTGAATATCTGGACTCCGGCAAAGACCATGAAGGAGCATCTGCCGGTTTTGATTTATTTCAACGGCGGAGGACTGATGGCCGGTAGCGGAAGCGAACCTAGATATGCGGGCGATGCAATGGCGCGCGAGGGAATCATCTCCATCACAGCCAACTATCGTGAAGGCATCTTCGGCTTCTTCGCTCATCCTCAGCTCTCCAAGGAGACCTCCTATAAGGGTTCCGGCAACTATGGTTTCATGGACCAGGTGGCTGCCATCCAGTGGGTGAAGGATAACATCGAGGCTTTCGGCGGCGACCCTAACCGCATCACCATCGTGGGCGAATCGGCTGGTTCCATGTCTGTAAGCGCCCTGATGGCTTCCCCTCTCTGCCAGGGACTCTTTGCCCAGGCTATGGGTTCCAGCGGTTCGGTGATGGGATTCAAGAAGATTGCCACCCAGAAGGAAGCCGAGGAGAAAGGCGTGCAGCTTGCCCAGAAAATAGCCGAGAAGATGGGTAAGGAAACAGGCAAGAAGGTGAAAAAGAACGTAGGAATGAAGAACCTCGACGAACTTCGTGCCCTGCCTGCCGAGAAACTGATGAAGCTGGCGGGCATAAGAGCCGTTCCGGTCTATAACATCGACGGATATTTCATGAAAGAACAGCCTATAGAGGTATTTGCCAAGGGCGAACAGACCAAAGTGCCTCTGCTCATTGGCGGTAACAACCAGGAGATGACTCCATGGGCGGTATTGATGGGCAAACAGCCTACCGTTGAAAATCTGAAGGCTGGTGCCAAGGCTACTTTCGGAGAAGAGAACATCGATGAACTCTTCCGTCTTTACGGAATCAACAGCGACAAGGATGTGTTGGAGCAGCCGGGTGTAGATCTGGCTTCAGATATCTTCCTGGATTATTCTACCTGGAAGTGGGGCAACATGCACAAGTTGACCGGCGGACAGCCAGTTTACCGCTACCGCTATTGTCATCCTCGTCCTGCGATGGCCATCAAGGGCAAGGTGGCAGCTTTGGCTGGCGGCGTGGTAGATGCCAAGGAAGGTGCAGCTCCTGCTCCACGAGATAAGGGTGCCGTTCACTCTGCCGACATCGAGTATGCAATGGGCACATTGCCAACCAACCGCGTATTCGACTGGCAGCCTGACGATTACATGATCAGCGACATCTTCAACCAGTATTACGTCAACTTTGTAAAGACCGGCAATCCGAATGGTCTGGGTCTGCCTGAGTGGCCATCCACCAACGGCAAGGCAGTAGCCCCTGTGCTTCAGATTGACGTAAATACCGTCGTGAAGTCTGATGCCCAGATGGAGAAGCGCTATGATTTCATCGACAAAATGTTCTGGGAGAAGAAATAGAGATGTTTCAGAAATTCATCATCAATAGAGACGGAGTGCTGAAGTTCGGCCACGTCTACCTGCATCGCGACATGCTGGCTCCAGGCGAGCAATGCACCTACGGCGGCGGATTGTGGAAGATAGACGAAGGCAGAGGTGCCATCGTACTTTATGGCAGAAGTTTTGACTTCGGTCCTCCCGATTTCGACTTTGTGAAACAGATAGACTGGACGGGCTTGGGGGGAACCCCTCGCCCGCTCCTCTATCTGCCTCATTGGCCTGACGAAGAAGAGATTGTGCCAGTCATCATTTAAACTATGGTTATCCATACGGCTTCGCCCTCTTTCTGCACCTCCCTGATGCGTTTCATCAGGCGATGCAGCCAGATGCGGGAGTTCACCACCATGCCTTTCAGTCTGTTCTCGCCCACCAGGATGCAGCCCTGGGTATCGTCGGGATAATTGCCGGCATGGATGCGGATGCCCTCAAAATCAGGCACGCCCTGGACATACGGCAGCCACTCCTTGAACCGGGGCGACAGGGTGATGAGCACCCGATAGGAACCTTCGGGGATGGCTGTATGTCCCGGAATCTTTCTCGCCACCTTGCCGCTCTGACGGCTGTACCTGGCATCCACCTCCTCCGGCTTCAAGTCTATCCCCTTCAGGTTGCGCCACGTCGGTTCCAGGGTATCACAGAAGTAAGTGTCCTTCGACAGCTTCTCCATGTCGAAACTGTTCCTGAAGCTGCGCTTGTCGCCGGCATTCCTGCCCGACAGCGCCTTGCGCTTCACATCACCATCAGCCAGCAGATACAGTCGGCCGATGGTATAAGTATTCTTCTTAGCAATTCGCTTAACAACTATTTCCATACGCAAGAAATATTTATCATTCAACATTTATTTTCACACCGTCTTGTCTGAAACAAAGCTTCTCAAAACTGAAATTACTGAAATTGAAATCAGTCTTGTCCTGTACTCCGGCAGGTTCTATCTTACGGATATACTTTCTGAAGAGCCAGTTGCTGAGCATCTGCTTGGTTCCTTTCTTCGACTTCTTATACTGCAGGCGCAATGCCTCAACCTGCGTGAAATTGAAGGTATCGGGCAATAGCTGCAGCAGATTGGAAGGGCCTCTCTTGCTCGATTTTTCTCCGTCATAGTCAGCCTTGGCAATCGCTTCACCAAAGAAGCGCATCTTGCAGTAGAGGTCATAACGCTCACTCCAGCGGATGAAATCCGCTATCTCCGGCTCCCATTTGCAGCCATTCGCTACGTAGAGCACGCAGGCTTTCAGATAGCCGATGACATTGGCACGGAAACTCAGATTTTCATACACTCTATCCTGCGACATTCTTGCGAAATCTGCATTCTCATCTTTCAGCTGTTTGGCCAGTTCGAAAGCCTCAGGACAATCCACCAAACCCGAAGCCATGCACAGATTGTCGATGTAGGGCTTCAGCTGCGCTCTGAAATCATCGTCGTATATGCCATATACCGGCATTTCTGCTCCTATCTCTCTTTCGGGAATCGTGCAGAAATTGATACGGCTCAGCGGACCGTCGGTCAAGACCTTCGCAAAATAGCGCTGCCCCTTGATGACCGTGGTGGAGGCATTCCAGTTGAAACGGATGGTGACACGCTCGGTAACGCTCGAAATTCCTACACGAGTTTGCCCGTAGATATTGCCAGGATCAAAGGCGAGACACATGATGACAAACTGCTGCCCGCCCTGACCTTTGAGCGCATCAAACTGGTTCACCTCGTTGAGCGAAGCATAGAGGAAATGCTCCTGTGCTTCGGCGGTACGCATCACGAAGGCTGGGTTTGTCATATCGGGGTCTATCTCCTGTATGATAAGGTTTTCCGGACGCTTACGCTTGTCCTTGTTGGCACCTTTGCGAGTCATTTCTTCCTTCCATTCCTTCTCACGTTTCAGGTTGTCCTTGTCACGCTTACGGATATCCTCCATAATTAAATTTATAGGCATCTGTACACAGTTCTTTCCAGCTCCTGTACCTGCCAGCAGGCAGCACATGAGGGTTGCTTCGTGCTCTACGTTGTCAATATAATTAAAGCGGGTCTTCCAGAGATGGGTAGCGAGAGGAGGAAAGATGGCATTAGCTACAGCCGCCTTATAGTCCTCCGGAGTATTCGAGATGAGCAGTTCTACCAGCTTCGGCAGCTTCTTCGGCATCGGTGGAGGAGCAGGATAATCATCGTCTTCGTTACTTTGAACTCCGTTACTTTGAACATTGAGATTTGAACCCGCCAGGCGTTCCGGGGATTTGTAATCCCCGGCAAGCAAGCTCTTGGCCGCCTGCTCCGCCAAGGCATTCACCCGAATCACATCCCTAGAGAACGGCTTCGAGCTGTCGCCATATTTCGCATAGAAATCATGGATAAGCTGGTGGCAGTCAGGTTCCTGATAATAGCTTGGCATCTTCTCTGCCACCACCTTCATCAGCTCCTCTTCGCTCATCACTCGTGATGCTCCGGCACTCATGATGGCGAGCAGGGAGGAATGTCTGGACCCCACGGTGTCAATATTCATCCCCTTCAGTCCCGCAGATTCCTGAAACAGGTCGAAGGCTATCAGATTCTTCTCACTGGCAGAACCTGCTTCTGTGGCTGCCAATCTGCCAGCATTCTGAGCATCTCCAGCAGGGCTGAGATGAGAATCATCAACACGATTGCTATCACCAGGTTGGGCAGGCTGAATAGCAGAGCCAGAAGAAACAGCGTTATCGCCACTAGTGCCCGGAAGTCTATTGTCTTCACTTTGAACATTGAACTTGGAACTTGGAACTTTATGATTACTTTGAACTTTGAGATTTGAACTTGGAACTTTATGATTACTATCATTAGGTACTTGCCCCTGAAAGTCCCCCACCAGGCGTTCCGGGGATTTGCAATCCCCGGCAAGCAAGCTATAGCGAGCCGTCCCCCTGCCGTCAATCGTCAGGCCACGCTTCAGAAAAGCCTCTCTGCGGGCTTTAATCTCCTCTGCGGGCAGCACCCCATACCAGTCCTTGGAACGGTAGATTTCGGAGCCTTTATCCGTGATGAAGATGATTCTTTCGGGCGTGATGCAGCTCTTATCATACGGGATTCCGGCAGCCTCACAATACGCCTTCTGCGTCTCCTCGATGGTCATCCCCATCGGCATGCGGATGTCGATATGCAGCTTCTTTCTTGCCGAATACTCCAGATGCAGCAGCTTGCCTTTCCAGATGCTGTCGCTGCAGTTCAGCTCACGCGCCTTCTCCAGCGCCTGCTCCACATACTCCATATCGTCCACATCGATGGTGGTCTGGAAGAGGAAACTCTCAGGGTCCGCATCCTCGGCAGAACGGTGGTTGTTTCTGAACCTGTAGTAGTGGATGGCACGGATAGGCAACTGCTTCTTCAGCGCCTCTCTAGCCTTCTTCACCGCCGTCCCGTCGCCGTCATCCATGCCGGTTATCGGCTTCTCGCCACGTATCTGTTCTATCACGCCCTTCAGCCACCTCTGGGCTGTCAGGCTGTCGTAGACCGTCAGAGGCTGGGAAGAATTCAATCTTCCCATATTGCCCCTGCGAGCCGGATTCAATGCCATCACTTGTACTGTTCCCATGCCACTTCCTCCTTGAAATGCTTAGCCTTGCCCTTGATTTCCAGCACCTCCTTGTAAAGATACTTCATAATGTCCGCCTTGTTCATGTCCTTAGGAAAGGAGAAGGAAGCGAACACACGCTGAGGGGATGTTCTCAGGGCGCCATGCGAAGTATGGATAATCTCGGTATATCTCTTCTCACCCGTCACGGCATAAGGCTTGAAGTCGAGCTTGTCGCCGCATTCGCCTCCGCTGCATACCATTCTGCCCGGAATCACCTTGGCTTCCTCGGCAATAGTCTCCGTATCGTTCCAAGGGGCCTTGCGGATAGCCACGTTACCACACTCGTCAGTAATCACACTGGCATCTACTCTCTGGGCGTTCAAAAGCGCCTGTGTAGCAGCCTCAGCAGCTGCTGAAAAACTTTTCTTGCTCATATATGTTGAAGTTTTAGAAAGATATGTTATTAATCAAAAATCTGGTCATTGATGGTCAGGACTCTGCCATTGAAACGTACGTCGGTAGGCATAACCTCTGAGTTGTCAGACAGCAGAAAAACACCATCAGCACTGTAGCAATACACAAACATCTTGTTGTTCAGACTGTTCTTGATGAATCCCAGCAACCACTTGGCAACCAACTTGTCACCACGCTTCTGTGGGTTCACCATATCTGCCACCATCACCTCGTCGCAGAAGTTATAATCCACGGCAACGTTTTTCTTTCTGCGGTTGGAAGTCTTCATTTCCAGATCCAGGAAGAAGGTTCTGAATTCAACTCTCTCCTTTGGCTCCATCACGATATGGAAGTTTCTCAACTCGCCCTCTGTGTCAGCCACGATCTCAAAGAGTTCCTTAGGTGTCTTGTCGAAAACACGCTGCAAGTCGCTCATGTTGAAGAAGAGCTTGTCTCCCACCATCATCACTCTCATTTTTCCATATTGAGGATGCTCGAAATAATACGGTTTCATTTCTTTCATCATTATATATATTAACTTGGTTGGAGCTGCGACCATTCGCCAAATCCCGTACCCCGGAAGCGGTACCAATTTTCCATATACGGAAAAGCCCCGGAACCCAGACCATGTTGGTTCTGAATTCCGGGGCAAAGATACGGCAAAAATTTGGAACGAACCTAGTACGTACCAGGTACGGTCGTACTAGTACTACTTGCTAAAAATCCATATTATTGTAAACATTCTTTGATTTCTTCATAAAATTCTGCTATAGAAGGCGAAGAAATGGCTTCATTATATCGTGTTCTCATCACAGAAGGCTTCATGTGCCAAAATTCCGAAAACACTTTCCATACATGATTTATATTCAATTTGCAGGCTATCTGATAAGCAAGATACGCCTTCTTACAGGCGGAGAGATGGAGAGGTTGGAAATTCTCATCTAAAATCTCCTTCTTATACAATTTCAAAAAGATTCGTGTAGCCTTCTCTCCAGTCAATTCTTTAGGTATCTGAGGTGCAAAAGGAAGGCCTAAAGGAACCTTTTGAGAATAATCAGGTTCATCACCTTTTTCATCCTCATCTACCTCCTCAAAATCAGCATCATTGAGATTATCTTCTGATGAAGAACCAGATGATTTCTTCCCAGAAGTACCAACGAAGATGTTATTACCAATATGCCAACCATGTGCATTTTCTATATTAATTGCAATCTTGATTGTCATAGCTCATTAGGTTTAAAAGGTTATGGGCACTTGTAGTCATCTCCAACGCAGAATTGTCGTTGAAAGAGACTACGATAACTACACTTAGGCTGATTGCCCCCGTCTTGGCAAGAGCAATCAAGGTTCTGAGAAAGAACCTTGTCACCATCTTTTTCATATACAAAATTTCATGAAAAAATGACCATTACTTACCTCACAAGTTAGTGGAGTTGGCCCCTGCGATTTTCACAAGGTGACGTTGCTATCGGGGACATAGAACGGCATAAAGCTCAGACATGCCCCCAAAGACATAATGAATGTTCCATTATTTTAAAGATTAGTATATGTTTATTAAACTCTTACCGCTCATAGCTGGTATGAGACGACATATTATATTTATTTGATTCCTTGCGTTACGAACTTACGCAAATCAATCTTCTTCCTAATCAAGTCTCCTACATCATCAGCCGATTCACCATATATTTTATGGTATCTTTCTTTCATCTCAAAGAGCTTTTTCAGCCATAGCTCCCGTTCCTTAACATGCTTCTGGTAGTTCTCCACCGCCACAGTTTCCTGATGAAGATAATAACCTATAATATAGCAGAATTTGTTAAGTGTATTATGTGATACAGAGGGATTCATATTTCTCAGTTTTCTGACAGTAGGATTTGCAATATCAAACTCATTTTTCATCAATTTAAGAGGAGAGATATCATCAATGATCATCTGGTCAAGAAGTGGTCCCACCCTCTCGATCTGCTTCTTTCTCATATACCTGTCGGCGTATGATTTATCATATCTATTACCTCTTGCCATAGTCTATTATATTTTGAGTACAAAGTTACACAATTTTTTCGATATTTGCAAGAGTCGTGAAAACGCTTAATTTTTACAATGTATATGATTTTTTTAATGATTCTCAGAAAAGTATACAAAAAAAGGGAGAAAGTGCGCAATTAAGTGCATCACTTTCTCCCCTTGCTTATTCTTCTCCTGTAATGAGATTTACCACCCTGGTAAATGTTATACCCGTAGGTACTCTTTCTCCTTTACTTCTCAGGTACTTCACCAGTTTCTTCTTTGCCCAGTTGAGTCTTTGATCTCTGTCTTTATAGATACTCCTAACAGAGAGGAGAGCTGAACACGATATTACGACAAAAAGTTCAAAACGAGAGGTGGCGAATACCACCTCTCTCGCAACTTTACTGTTAGTTATACAGCCGTAAACTGTTTATCTATTTAAATTTGTTCTTTTGTATTAACTTCCACCAAATACTTAATCGGTTTGATGTTCACTTTACATGATTACTTTTCTTGATTGCTTTTTCAAGAGAGGAAGCTCTCTGATATTCCGCTTCCTCTCTCGATTATTATCTACTGAAAGATTTTCTGAATCATCTTCTCAATACATTTTGCATCGTCAAGTGTATAGACATTCATTGCTTCATGCTCTGAAGGTTTCTTCATTCCCCACCATTCCCTGAGATTGGCACCTCGGGTGGATGACATGATGAACGAATTGAGAACAATCTGCTTATCGCCTGCACTTGGCGCAAGACGTACTTCCAAATCCTTGATTTTCTTATAGAATTTAATCTTTGGATTCTCAGGCACAATATGCATCAAACCTTTCGGGTCGATAAAGTTGATATACTGCTTATCATCGGTATCAATCCAGAGTATATAGTCGGGATAGAAATTACCCGCTTCAAAGAAGCCCATACCAACCTTGCTCTTGTTGCGTAGCAAGAATAGTGATTTTTCCTTCCATTCTGCACCATGATTCTTCATGTAGCAGTCGAGAAGATCCACGAAGGTTTTCTCATCTTCATTCAGCTGAACAGGAGAGACCTGTATCTTCAGATTGTTCTTCTTTACGCATACTAAAGGAGCATAGAGATGATGGCGGAAATCGAACAGAACGAACTGTTTGGCAAGCGTACTCTTTTCATATTCCGATATACCTCTATCTGTTGCCAATATCGTTGCAGCATCCGAAATGAACCTGTTGAGTTCTTCACCACAATCGCCGCCCACTTCTTCGGTCAGATTGATTCTATATTCATCCACAAAGTTGTTGTCGGTAGCCTCCAGCTCTCCATACTCCAGGTATTTGTCTTCCCATGCCTCTTTCTCAAACTTAAAGAATTTATCCATGTAAATCTTTAAAGCCATAATCGCAAAGTCAGTTACTTCTTCCCGGCGCTTGATGCTGTCTATTTTCAGATAGTCAGCAGGAACGATATAGCGATACCATTCTCTATCACCAAGAATAGAAGGCAATCTGTCTCTATCAATCGTGATATTGAAGTAGAGTTTCTCATTTTTATACATTTCGATTTCATCGAATATGCGATAATAATCAAGCAACGGAATGTTTTCTTCCGGCATATCTATAGGCTTGTTATTCACCTCTATGCGCATATCAATAGAGCCACTGGATTCTATTGCCTGTACCTTGCTGCGGCAGTCTAGCAAAATAGGATTCTTCATAAGATAACTCTTGAATTTCTCGCTAGGCTTATCCAACAGCTTGCGTTCAGCATCTCTCTTGAATATCTTGCCGCTTTTAACTCTTATTACACGGAGCTTTTTAGCTTTGGCTTCCTGATAACGAGACACCGTAGGCAGGGTAATCTCCGTAATCTGGTCGTTGCTTGGCACATCTTCCAACTCCAGGAATGCCTTGAACTCCTCCATGTAGTTAGCCTTTACTCCGAAGATAGTCAGCGTTTCCAATTTACCAATGTATTTTGGAGCCCGAACACCAGGAATATTGATAGCACGGCTACGCTTCAGCATACCATTATAGCCTTTCAGACGCACACCACGACCAAACATCTGGATAGCCTGGGAACCTTCACCTTTGGCAAAATTGATAAGCCCCATGGTGCTCACTCGCCAACTGTTCCAGCCTTCGGTAAACTTTCTCGAACCTATCAGGACGTTGATCTTGGAATCCTTGCGATTGATGGATTCAAAAAGCGAATCATTGTTGAATGATTCACTCTTCGTAACAACTCCCTTGGTTTCACAGGATTTAATCAGCTTTGTTGTATCTCCGATACTGATCACGCCAAAGTAATCACCATCCTCGCCAATACGCATGCCTATCTCACCTGCCTTACTCAGATGGTCGAGGTGAAGACGTGGTTCATCTGCATGACTCGTCGTATTGAAAAGCAGATGCAATATGTCTTCATAGAGCACCTGTCCATCAGGCGTATTACCCCCATTCAACTCGTAGAGAGGATTGAAATCATGCGAGAAGATATCAATGCCCTTGGCATCGATAAGACCCGTATTCTGCTGCACCACCAGGTTGATGCGCTGGACAGTTTGACGCTTATAGCGAACAAACTGTTCAATGAACATGATGACATCTTCAACATCTGTGAGACTTTCATCCTTGTTTGCCTTATTCACGCTATTACCCACAAACACCAGCAGCGGATTTTCTATTCTGAAAGGAGCCAGCTCCTTGCCATATTCCAAGAAGCATTTCTTCTGCTGATAGAAGCTGAGAAGGCAACCGGTCAGGTAAAGCAGACGGGAATCCTCACTGATATTGGCATCCTTCAGGTTATAGATACGATAATCCTTACCATAGCCATCATTATAGAAGTACTTATAGGAGTAATCAAAGAGGATTGCCTTCTGATAGTCCTCCACGATATCCCGGTCTTTCTTATTTGTTTTCTTGCCTGCCAGTGCCTGCTTGAATGTGGCTGAATACTCAAAGGTAAAGCCATCCTCAGCCATTTTCTGACGGTAGCCAACCCATTTTTCTCCACCTACCAAACCACGATGGCCTTCATCCACCAACAACAGATTATTGGTTTCAAAACTATCCACGCTGACCGTCTTGTCCTTGCCTACATCATCAAGCTTATTTATATCAATAATCAGTACTTCATTGCCATCAAATTTTAACGGCCCTTCCTTGACAAAGATTTTGGCAGGTATCCCCGACATCTTCAGTTCCTCCAGATGCTGGCGGCTCATGCCCTCATTCGGAGTCAGCAAGATGACATTATTGATATCTATGCTCGCATTGATGCGTTTAGCTCGCTTCAGATAATATGAAAACTGCAAGATATTGACATGCAGAATCAGCGTTTTACCAGAACCTGTAGCCGACATGTAGGCAAGTTTGTTCATCTTTGCCAAATCGAAGTCCTGGAAGCCAATCTGCCCCAAAGTACGGTCATCTTCATCATGAAGGAAATCCGTCAGTTCCTGCTGGAAAGATTCCTTATCAGAAAACCAACGATCCAGGTAAATCTCCGTGAAAAGGAGGCTGAGATACTGGAAATATTTCCAGGTCAGTCCGCCTCTGTTTTCACCGATTTTCTGTGTATATCGTCTGATGTTTTCATCATACACTCTCAGTTTGGTTTCCGGTATTCTGCATCCAGGCAGTTTGAAGAAGTATTCAATGAACAAGGTGTTACCAGTAGATTCATTGATACCTTCTTCTTCCGGCAGGTTCATCTGTCTTGCCAGCTGCTTCATATCCGTGATACCCAACTCTCGCTGCATGAATTTGAAGAGTACCAATTTTTCATCAAAGCGCAGTTCCTGCACCTGATTCTTTTTAGTCCTAGCCATAATTACATTTCTTCAAACATACGTTTATTAAATTCCTGCTCTGTCAGAACCACCTTCCATGATTCATCTGATGTACGAAGATTCTCCAGATTGTTGTCTCCGTTTACATAGATAATATCATACTCTCGGTCGAGCGGATTGATGCGATACTTTTCGAAATAAGCATCCAGGGCTGCATTGCTGGCCATTAAATCATCGCTGATGGTACGCCAGATGACCAGTGCCTTACGACCGTCTGGGAGCGTTCCTTCTATCTGGCGGAAGGCAAACTGGGTACCTTTTACCAAATCTACAGCACCTTCGTACATTGGCTTTGCAGCAGGGAGGCTGTCATAGGTTCTGATGATGCCCTGATGCTTGACAGTAAGACCAATCAAATAGTTGAAGGTCTCGCAGACATCCACCTTACGAAGCTTCATCTCATTCTTCTCCGTGATGTTCATCTCGTAGCTAAATGGAGCCTTAAATGCATCCAAATTCAACAAGCTGCCCTTTGCTTCAAGGTCAAACATATAGTTGATGGTGTAGTCATCACCAAAGAGGCTTGCCAAGCTTTCATCTTTCTTCAACTGGATGTTGTTCAGAGCATCTTCGTATTGTTCGAGAAGCATATACTTCATAATATGAGAAACACCAGTATTACGTGATAAAGGCTTACCTTTTTTCCATTCAGAGCTATAAATAATTTTCTTTACTCTTTGATGAGTCACTTTATTAAAATAAGCCCCCATTTCTATCAGGATATATTTTCTATTGCCTTCTGGAAATTTTTTATTCAAATCTATGACAGCATGACCTGTTGTTCCCGAACCTGCAAATATATCCATTACTATAGAATCTCCTTTTTGTACTTCATTTATTGCATAAACACAATCGCTAACTGTATATAGAGATTTTGGAAAATCAAACTTTTTAGATCCGATAATATTATTAAGAAGTTTAGAACCATATACATTAGCATAATATTTTTCATCATACCAAACGGTCTTAAAACTTCCTTTAGATTTATCTCGCATTATCTGAACTATACCATTTTTCTCTTGCGGATATAATTCATCTATAATGCTTTCTACGGTATCTCTTGCAAAAACCCATTTTTTTTCAACTCCATCTTCTCCAATTGGATATACTATAATTTTATCATCACAAATAATATTTTGCTTACCAGGGTGGAAATTACTAGGGCAAGCTTCTCCTATTCCAATAATCTTATCACCACAAAGATTGACGAAAATCGGATAAAATGTATTTCCTTGCGGATTTCTTAAACCCGTAGGTCCCCAATCTCTAAATGGTTCTGTTGTTTTTTCTTTCTTTTCAACTTTACCAATAACATGTTTATAATCCTCAAAAAGGAAAAATGCATATTCATGGCTGTAAGAAAAATTATCCCCTTGTACACCGGCAGGATTATGAAGAACCGTTACCGCAGTCTTATTCCAATAAGGGAAAATTTCATCCAATAATTTCATCAAATTAAAGCCTTCATTCTCGTCAATTGCTGTCACAATCGCTCCTCTTTGAGTCTTCAATGGCGAAACTAATTCAAGTCTGTTTCGCATCATGGTAATCCAAGACGAATGCTTGAAGGTATTTTTATATAGAATCTCACTAGACTTAGCATTATATGGTGGATCTCCATAAATACAATTAACTCTATTCGTATACTTAGTCTGTAAAAGATTTAACGCATGGAAGTTATCACTATTTATCATCAATCCTCCCGTCTCCTTATCCAAATCATCATACTCAGCAAGAAGTCTATTCTTAAACTCCTCACTAAAGTGTTTGGTATCCACAATAAGGTTCTGATTTTGCTTCAAAAAGAGCACAGAAGGTACTGGGGTGAAAGGTTCTGTATGCTCCAAATCTTGCTGAATTTCATCAATAGCATACATATCAATCCACTCCTGTACTTGCTCCTTATTTTGGCGGATTTCATCATAATACTCCTCAGGAATACGGTCGAGCGTAATACACCAGTTAGTCTCTACGACAAACTTTTTCTTCAACCAGAGTTTCTTCTGGAAGTTCTCAATCTGCGCCAAGAACTTGATAATAACACGACCTACCTGCTTGATAGCACGAACCTTAGCGATATAAGTCTCCACACGAGCCTCATTTTCTGTATCAAGGTCATCAAGGTGCATCACCTCGTTCTTGATAAAGAAATCAAGCTCTCGTGACAAGAAGCCACCCAGGTCTTTGTGAATAAAGTAATCGAAGGTGTTCTTTGCCACATACGCCTTCAGGTGCTTGTCCAAGAAGCTAATCTGATCCTTAGCCTTGGCATCAGGATTCGTAATTCGCAACAATTCCAGCATAACAGCAGTTGGTTGCGTACTGAGCCACTGCTTAATTTCTACTTTATTCTTTTCTGAATAATCTACTTTCTTTTTCTTCTTACCCTCCTCGTCCGTCTTCACTTCTGTTTCTTTAGGCACATCAAAGATAAAGCGGATATTAACGGTCTTTTCCTCTTCGTTATATTCGAATGTCTTTACGCCAGGATACTTCTCTTCATCTTCTGTAAAGAGCATGAATTCGCGCTTTTTATTCTTGTCTTCCTTGTTGTTGTTCTGCTCTGTTGTAGCATCTACCAAAAGGAAATGAACCGTATAATCGCCAGCGGTAAAAGTATAATCCTTGAAATTCTCAGACGTCTTGATATAGTACTGGTCTTGATTAGCCCAGTACAGCTTTACTTCCTCACCCTCGTAAGGAATAGCATAAACACCTTCCTTGTAGCGGCGCTTACTGATGAAATCTCCCTCATCATAGTAGCGGCTAAAGAAGTTGTAAAGCGCACTATATACGTCACTCTCCAAGGCACTCAAATCTGTGCCTTGCTGCAGTTGAGCCTTTAATTCCTTGTATTTAGGATTATTCTCAGGCGATGCACCAAAGGCAGCAGCCTGCTGTTCTATCTCAGCAATCTGCTTTCTGAGTTCATCCTTATTTCCCTGAGCAAAAGGCTCTAGTGTTTCTCTGATTTGCCTTGGAAGCCCTTCGGTAAAAAACTTCTGAATTTCCTTGCGTCGAATATTGAGGATTCGGTAGATACCGAAGTCAAGATCAGACTTATCCAATTCAAACATCTGGTTCAATAGTTCAATGAACCTTATCATTCTTTCATTCATATATGCTTTTATTTTTTAGACTCTCGTTGAAAAATGTATGATAAACACCTTGGCAGAATCAGCCTGCGATATGATACGTTTCTGCAGTTCTGCTATCATGTTGCGACGCATGATACCGATATCATCCTCCTTGTCATCCAGCTCGTTACGAAGGCGACGCTTCTTGCGATTCAGGTCATCCACATGCTGCTGGGCCTCTAACTTGGCCTGTATGCTATCAGCCCGCAAGGCATCCCGTTCTGCCTGAAGAATAGCCTTTTTGACAGTAGACAACTCTTCTTCCAATCCATTGAGCATATCACGTTCCCAGTTGAAGATACGAGTCTCTTCCTGCTGGAAGTAACCGAGATTGCGTTCATCTATCATTTTCAGTTTTGCAGCGCAGCGGCGTTCACTGTTCTGCTGCAAACTGTCGAGGATGCGAGGAGGAATAGCTTCTACCGGCGATTCACGACCACCATTCAAAAACAGCTTTTCGCAGTCATCCTGAGAAAGCGTTCTGCCCTGTTCTGTCATGGCCGTGAAGATAGTATATTGCTCTTCTTCAACCGAAGCAACTTTCAGCTGCGCCATAATCAGATAACCTTCCTGGTCCTGGAGATATTCAGGCAAGGTGGCATTCATCTGCATGGCCTTCTCTGAGAAATGGATTTCAGCACCATCTTCCGTTTCCAGCGAAAGTGCCGTATTCAGCACATGCTGTGCCAGCGGATGAGACAATCGGTAAGGAATACCTTCGGAATCTGATGCATTCAGCATACAGTAAACACCCTTCTTACAACCAGCTACCGGTACTTGAAGACGGAACGTATGTTTGGCATCATCGAAAACAGCTTCAGAGGAGAGAACAAACTTGGTCAATTCCCAGAAGATATGCTGATAACGGTTCAGAAAGGCACCTGTTGCATCCTTGGTGGTACGCAAATGTTCCTGCACGTTAATATCAAAATGCTCAATCACCTGCTTACGCACTTCATCCATGCGGGTATCAATCTCTTCCTGCATATCATTCTGCAATTTCTCAAATGCGGCATCAATCTCTTCCTTGGAACGACACTGCTGGTAAATCTGCAGGATGCGGCTTTCAAAGTCTATACTGTCTGCCTTGCCAAGCACTTCATCACTGGCTCCGAAGACATCATCAAAGAGTTTAAACTTTTTACAAAGCAAATCAAAAACGCGAACATCCGCATAGTTGCGAGTATTGATGAAGTTTACCACCACCACATCATATTTCTGTCCATAACGATGACATCTACCTATGCGCTGTTCGATTCGTTGAGGATTCCACGGCAGGTCATAGTTGATGACTAAGGAGCAAAATTGCAAATTTAATCCCTCAGAAGCGGCTTCGGTGGCTATCATGATTTCGGCAGAATTCTTGAAATAATCCACAATGGCAGCACGCCTGTCGGCAGCCTTGATACCACTCACCTTGTCAGGATGGGCATCGCACCATTTCTTGTATATTTCGTTGGTCTGCGGTTCGCTGGCCTTGCCGTTGAAAAGCACTATCTTGCCTTCATATCCATTAGCTTCCAAGCTATCACGGAGGAAAGCCTGGGTCTTGGTTGATTCCGTGAAGATGAGTGCCTTGCGCTGGGCGCCTGACTTAGACTGAATCTTGAAACTTTCTTTCAAAGCAGCCAGCAGGGCTTCCGCCTTCGACTCCTTGCGAATCTTCTTAGCCTTCGCTATGAAAGAATTGAGAAGAGCGATTTCAGCCTTTAACTTAGGAATACTGATAGCATCATCCTCATCAAACATATCAGTCTCTTCGTAACTATCCTCTGTATCCTCCTCAACATCAGCCATAAAATCAGGTTCATCATCGCCGAGAAGTTCATCGGCATCAAAACGTTCCATCTGTTCCTTCTTGAGCATTCTTTCCAAACGTTCACGTATATGCGTTAATGTGGAGATAAGTGCAAATATGGATGATGCCAGAATCTTGCGGATAATCATAGTTGTCAGCTTACGCTGTCCGGCTGGAACACTATAAATATCTTCTCTTCTCAGAAACTCTGAAACATCCTCATACAGTTCATACTCCTCATCGGTACTTGTAAACTTCTGCGTCAAAGGGAGACGCTTGGTATAATTGATATATTCCTTTACATCCTTGCGAAGTGTACGGGTAAAGAGAGGCTTGATACGGAATCTCAGCTCGTCTATATTCTCACCATTGCCATAATCACGGCGGAAGGTCTTTTCGCTGCCAAAGAAATTCGGGTCTATGACTGTGGTCAGACCATAGAGTTCCATCAGGGAATTCTGGAATGGAGTAGCCGTAAGCAGGAGTTTCTTGGTTCCTGCCAGGGCATCTCGAACATCAGCTGCAGTGCGTGCAGACTTTCTATAAACATTTCTCAGTTTATGAGCCTCATCCACAATAGCCAAATCGAAGCCATGGCGCAATACCTCTGCCTTCTTCTTGGCTGCAAAGTTATAGGAGCAGATAATAACCCGATTGTAAGAGAATGGATTTTTACCTTCCGCAACATACGCATTAAAGACCTTTGCATCAAGGATTTCGCTAGCTATACCAAACTTCTCTGCAAGTTCAAAACTCCATTGTTTTCTCAGAGAAGCTGGACATACAATGATGATTTTACGCTTGCCTGTGGACCACATCTGACAGAGAACAAGTCCTGCTTCTATCGTCTTTCCCAATCCCACTTCATCAGCAAGGACGACACCTTTACTCAGTGGAGACTTAAAGGCAAACAGAGCCGCATCAATCTGGTGTGGATTGATGTCAACAGCAGAATTAAGCAGAGACTGCGAAAGATTCTGCAAATTGTTGCCTACAGATTTCTGCGAGAGCAGTTGGGCATAGTATTTAGCGTGATATCGAGTAATCATCAAAAAGTATTAAAATCATCAATTCTATTAATCAAATTTCAGCGTAACTTCCCCATCAGGCATATCTTCAATACTCATCACCCATTCGATATTGCCTATCTCGGGATTTACGTCTATCGAATATTCGCTGCCTTCCTTTTGACCGACAAACTACACGGCGAAGCGCCAAAGGCCATTATTCTGGACTTTGGTAAAGGCAATTTGTATCGTAGAAACATTCGGTAGAGATATATTGAGTTGCTTAGCTATCTCTTCATAGCTAAGTGTCCATTTGGGATGATTCGTATCTTGATTGATAAGGCACGCTATACCTTTAGAAGTATATGTGATGCCCTGTGTGTCAGTAATGGCATAGTAAGTACGTGTACTATTAGCTTCAATACAGATGACACGCTCATCTGTATCAAAGGCTTCATCCTTGCTGCAACTGGCAAGAACAAGCGAAAACATGAAGGCTATAAGAGCCATCAACCCTAGCGAATAGGGGGGGGGTGAATCGCTTGATATTCATATAGTTATGTTGTTTATTAGTTCTACTTCATTAATTTTCTCCTTCAAAAGTACAACAATATTTTGAAACACGCAAGGAAATAGAAGAAAAGTTTCAGAAAAAGTTTTTTAGTAGCATATTGGCAAACAAATGAAATCGCAAGATTAGTGCATCAGAACTTAAATTCAAAGTCGCACTTCTCCACGTTGCGCAGCCTCTTGAGGATTTAAAGCTTTTGCCCTACAGGGGCGTGTGGGGATATGATGTACTCCTTACGGAAAGGTTACATCCAAACCCATCTCAATTTCAGTTATTTCAGTTATTTCAGTTTTCAGCGTGCCCCTATATGTTAGATATGTGGTTACGGATTGTAAGTAAATTATATATCTTATATATTTATATATATATAAATATATAAGATACTACTATAAAGAGAAAAGTACTAAGGCGCTGAAAACTGAAATAACTGAAATAACTGAAATTGAAATAATAAATCGGGGATCTTCCGGAATATCCAGATTCTCCTGATTTACAGTTTCTTTCCACAACTCTATGTTTTCGGCTCCGCAACTCTATGTTTTTCTTCTCTCAAAACTATGACTTGTAATTATTAACCAACTTACAATTTGAAAGCTGCTGAAAATCGGCCCTTATCACACCCCGAAATTTGGTGGTACCCAAAAAAAGTAGTATCTTTGCATCGTGATTAGGAGAAAGGCATCAACCTCTCCTTCACACCATCAATCGGAAGATATAGGCGCCAATCGGAAGAAAGATGGAAACAATTAATAATTTACAATTAATCATTAACAAATTAAACACTAAAAAATTATGGGACAAGGAGCTTGTAAGTATCGCAAAGTAACGCGTACTCCACAGAGTGGAGAGAACGCTGGTAAGAAACTCTGGTATGCTACCGCAGTGAGCGACCGTGAGATTAGTTTTGAGGACTTCGTGACTCATATCTCTGAGCACAACTCGCCATACAGTCGTGGTACTATCCACGGTGTGCTGATGGACACTTTGGACTGTCTGAAGCACCTGATCCTCGACGGCAAGAGCGTGCGTATCTCCGACCTCGGTCTTTTCTCCATCGGTATGACTTCGCGTGGCGAGGTGAGCAAGGACAAGGTGTCTGCTGCAAGCGTGCAGGGCGTTCACCTGATTGTGAGAAATACGAAGTCGTGGAGCAATGCTGAGCTGAAGAAGCTCACCAAGATTGTTGCCTACGACGAGTATAACATCAGCGAGGACACCGGAGGAACCGGCAAGCCAGGCGGCGACTCCAACACCGGTGATACCACCCAGGGCGGTGGCGGAACTCAGGAAGGTGGCGGCGGCACCCAGGGAGGAGGTAGTGACGTAGGCTTCTAAAAGCAGAGCCCCTTCGGGGGCTGTGTTTAAGCAGCAAAAGAATTAATCACTAATCACTAACAATTAATCACTAAAAAAAGATGAAGAAGGAGACTTGGAAAACTATCATTCAGATTGCGATATCAATCTTGACTGCGATTGCCACCACTTTGGGTGTAACGAGCTGTATGCCGTAGGGCATAACTATCTATAAGAAACAGGAGAGATTGTCTGAAAACCCATAGCAGCCAAAATGTCTCCTAATATTTCTTATTGTTAACACTTTATCTTTGGTTTTCTCTAAATATTTTCGTAACTTTGTAGCTATCAAACATTTATCGCTTATGAAGTACATTAAAGGTGAAGATAGAAGACAATACGTATTGTTTCCGGCTTGTCTGGACGAGTACATCGAGCAGGATAATCCCGTTCGCTACATTGATGCGTTTGTAGATAGCCAGGATTTAGAAGAACTCGGCTTCAATCATACTAAACGTGAGGCTCCTGGAAATGGTGGACGACCTTCATATGACCCTTCA
>NZ_JBQKLN010000024.1:0-54729 GCF_052116205.1 Prevotella sp. Sow4_E9_plate
GATATCTTTTTATGTTTGTAACTAATTGGATTTCAACTACAAAGATACAAAAAATATCGGAGATTACCAACTTTTTTAGGCACTATTTCTTATCCCGAACTGAGGTATTATCTGCATGATATCGATGAGGCTGAAGATGTAGTGCAGGATTGTTTTGTGAAATTGATGAGCAGGAGCATCATGCCGGAAAACATCAAGGCTTTCTTATATACCTCTGTGCGTAATGCCTGCATTGACCGGTTGCGCCGCCAGTCTCCGATAGATACGGAGATTTCTCCTTCTGACTTGAGCGGCACAATCTCTGATAATCAGGCGCAGGAAAGTTCTTTCCGGGAGGCGGAACTGTGGACGGCTATCGAAAAATTGCCCGAGCGATGCAGGGAAATCTTCCTGATGAGCAAGCGTCGTGCTGCGGGCTTGATGCTGCATTGCGAGCCTGGACTCTGCATCACGCCATTTTGTAATGATAAGGTGAAGTTTACCGAAATCAAGGACGCACAAGGTGTGGGGCATCCTGCATCTTATACAGATGAGCTTTATGGCAATGTAACTACCCGAACTGTGAGGAATCATGGCGGAAAATGGCTGGCTTGGCGCATCAAGTCGGCTTTGACCTTCCGTTCGGGCGACGTGTTTCTATCTTTGGGATGGCTGACAAGCGACTTCAATATCGAAAATGGCAGAAACAATATCCGCTATACGAAGGGTAAGCGATATAATGGCATCGAGAAGTATAAGCACACCAATACGCTCTTTGCATCTATTACAGGACAATTTTAAAGGAAGAAAGGGATTCTATGATGAAGATCAACAAGAAGGAACAGAATTTTGTGCTGAAGTATTTTCAGTCGGGCAAGCTGGATACCAGAAAGGCCTTGCAGAAGGTGAAGGCTCGGGCAGGCATTGCTGATGAAGAGATTTCGCATGCAGCAACTGTATCTTTACGCATGCGTCGTATCCGCTGGATAGCTGTGGCTGCATCTATTCTGGTGCTCTTCACCATAGGAGCCTATACGCTTTTGCAGCCAAAGACGGTGACGCTTTCTGCCGAATCGGAAGTAGTGGCATATCATCTGCCTGATGGAACGAGGGTATCATTGATGCCTCATTCTTCTCTTTCCTATCAGGAAGATGATTGCAGAAAGGTGAAGATGAAGGGCTGCATCTATTATCAGGTGAAGCATAATGAACAGCATCCTTTCGATGTGATGGGAGAGCATGGACATGTAAGAGTGCTCGGTACCCAGTTTATGGTGGATGAAAGAACGGATGTTCCCGAAGTAATGGTAACCTGTGGAAAGGTGCTTTTCACGGCTCGCAGTTCTGCTGAAGGTGTCTTCCTGATTAAAGGCAAGCGGGCACGTCTGTTGAAAGGGGCTGTCCAGCCTGAGTTGTTGGCTGATTATGATATCAATGATGTGGCATGGGCTACGCATCGACTGCATTTCGACAATACTCCATTATCCGAAGTATTGAAGGAACTTTCTAAATTATCAGGCACAAGATATACGGCTTCTGATGAGAGTAAGCGTCTGACGGGTGATTTCGAAACAGATTCCATCCCACAGGTTATCCAGGTAATAGAAGAAACATTGGGTGTTCAGATACAATAAGTGTTGGATAAAGCATCGCAAAAAGGGACTAACTTATGAAAAGTAGTCAATAAAATGAGAAAATAAGTAAAAAGGTCGCATCTTTCGTATTGATTAAGAGCGAGATTCAAAATAATTTTGTATCTTTGCCCTCGTAACAAATCAAACAATTGATAAATATATAAAAGTATGGACTTTAACAAACTATTCTCATTGGAGGGTAAGGTTGCCCTCGTGACAGGTGCCGCATACGGTATCGGTTTCGCTATTGCTGAGGCTTATGCCAAGGCAGGTGCTAAAATTGCTTTCAACTGCCGCAGCCAGCATCACATGGATCAGGCTCTTGCTGATTATAAGGCTAAGGGTATTGATGCCAAGGGTTATATCTGCGATGTAACAGATGAGGAGCAGGTGAAGAACATGGTTGCTGACATCGAAAAGGAACTCGGCGTTATCGACATCCTGGTTAACAACGCTGGTATCATCAAGCGCATTCCTATGACAGAAATGTCAGTAGATGACTTCAAGCAGGTGATTGACATTGACCTCACTGCACCATTCATCGTATCTAAGGCAGTTATCCCAGGCATGATCAAGAAGGGTCATGGTAAGATTATCAACATCTGCTCTATGATGAGCGAGCTGGGTCGTGAAACCGTTTCTGCATACGCTGCAGCCAAGGGTGGCTTGAAGATGTTGACTCGTAACATCTGCTCTGAGTATGGTGAGTACAATATCCAGTGTAACGGCTTGGGCCCAGGTTATATCGCAACTCCACAGACAGCACCTCTTCGTGAGCGTCAGGCAGACGGTAGCCGTCATCCATTCGACAGCTTCATCTGTGCAAAGACTCCAGCTGGTCGCTGGTTGGAACCAGAGGAGTTGGAAGGTCCAGCTGTGTTCCTGGCTTCTGAAGCATCTAATGCAGTCAATGGTCACATCCTTTATGTGGATGGTGGTATCTTGGCTTACATCGGCAAGCAGCCTAAATAAGATAAGGACCCTATCACAAGGTTAGTTAAATAAAAAATCCCATCCTTGCACAAATTGCGAGGATGGGATTTTTATGATTTACAATAATAGGCTATCTGTGAGGATTGTCCTATTATGTTTAAAAATAATCTTTACAATTATTTATTGAGTGCATCAGCCAACTCAGCGCCAGCTTTGAACTTTGCAACCTTCTTGGCAGCAATCTGGATCTTCTCCTTAGTTGCTGGGTTGATACCCTCACGTGCAGGACGCTCGTTTACGCTGAAAGTGCCGAAGCCTACCAACTGGATTTTGTCACCTGCGATGAGAGCTTCTTTCAAAGCGCTTGTTGTAGCATTGAGAGCTGCCTTAGCCTGTTCCTTTGAAATCTCAGCACCTGCTGCAATCTTGTCAATCAATTCTGTCTTGTTCATAATTTTACGTTATTAAATGATTAGTAATTTTTGCCTTTTTGTCCTTTTTGCTTACAAATATAGCTTTTTCCTTTGAAAGTTCAAATAAAAAAAGCAGAAAAGTGATGAAATTATCGAAAATTAAGTGTAATATGCTTATTTTTTGATGTTTTCACGGATATTTTTAGTAATTTTGCCCCCAAATTACAAAAATATTCGATAATTAATTAATAAGAAAGTTTATAGTTATGCGCAATATACCAATAGTTACAAAGAATTTGCTGATAGTGAATGTTGTTGCCTTTCTGGTGTGTTTTTTGATGGGAAAGAACGGACCAGACGGCTATGTGCTCAATGATTTGCTGGGACTTCATTTCTTTTTAGCATCTGATTTCCATATTTATCAGTTGTTTACTTACATGTTTATGCATGGAGGTTTTGAGCATATTATTTTTAATATGTTTGCTTTGTGGATGTTTGGATGTGTTGTAGAACGAGTATGGGGGCCGAAAAAATTCCTTTTTTATTACATTGCATGTGGCGTGGGAGCGGGCCTTTTTCAGGAAGCTGCGCAGGCAGTGCAGTTCTATGTCGTAGCTTCTTCTCAGTTGCCAGGGTTGTCTTTTTCTGAATTGACTGTAGTTGCTCATAATAGTTCTGCTGTGCTTAATCAATGGACTACTGTAGGTGCTTCTGGTGCAATCTATGCCATTTTGTTGGCTTTTGGTATGATTTATCCGAATGAGCGTATTTTTATATTCCCGTTGCCTATACCTATCAAGGCTAAGTATTTTGTTATTGGTTATGCAGCCATAGAACTGTTCTCTGCGTTGGCAACTACAGGTGATGGTGTTGCTCATATTGCCCATTTGGGAGGTATGGTATTTGGATTCTTTATGATTAGATATTGGCGTAAGCAGGTAGATGGTGGTTATGGCGGCTCTCATACGGCTGATGCATTTGATAAGTTAAAGAATATGTTTGGCGGAAAACGTAATACAGGTAAGAGAAACTTTACCTATACCCGTAATGATTCTTATACTTCTCAATACGAGCAGGATGCAGAGTGTACCACCAACGAGAAAGTTGTCTCTCAAGAGGAAATAGACCGTATCTTGGATAAGATAAG
Organism: Prevotella sp. Sow4_E9_plate; assembly: GCF_052116205.1. Classification (NCBI taxonomy): domain Bacteria; kingdom Pseudomonadati; phylum Bacteroidota; class Bacteroidia; order Bacteroidales; family Prevotellaceae; genus Prevotella; species Prevotella sp. Sow4_E9_plate. The sequence continues at coordinate 4,107 of NZ_JBQKLN010000024.1, forward strand.
GAAAAGTGGATATGATAGTTTGACCAAAGAGGAAAAACAGTCTCTCTTTGATCAGAGCAACAAGTAATATCGTAGATGAAAACTTATGTTTAAAGGATTTAAGGAATTTACTTATCGGATGATTGCTGGTGCCAATGTGGCTACGATAGTAATCATGTTCTTGGTAGGCTTCTCAGATGTCTTGTCACCTGAGAAGCTTGGCATTTTTACAAATGCAGGGCTTACTTTTCCGTTATTCTTGGCAATCAACTTGTGTTTTCTCCTCTTTTGGTTATTGTTCCGTCCAAAATATGCTACAATACCATTTGTGGGATTTCTGGTATGCTTTGTTCCTGTTCGTAAGTATATGCCCATTAATGTAAATGGTGAGACTCCTTCTAAATGTATCAAGGTGCTTTCATATAATACGTGGAATTTTGGCGACCAGACAGAGGATTCTGAAGGTACTAATATTTCTTTAGCATATATTCAGGAACAAGATGCAGATATTGTTTGTTTGCAGGAAGCGATGCCAACCTCAAGAAATGTTCAGCAGATAGATAGTTTGTTAAAACCGCTATATGCTTTTCAAGATACGACCATGCATCCTGGTGGTGGAAATTGCCTGATGCTCTTGAGTAAATTCCCGATATTATCAAAGGAAATTATTCCTTATCAGTCTAAAGGTAATATGAGTGTGGCTTATCGCTTAAATATCAGGGGTCGAGAAGTGTTATTGGTTAATAATCATCTGGAAACGACTGGTTTAAGTCTGGAAGAAAGAAAGCAGTTTAAAAGACTTGTAGTGGGAAAACTGGAAGTGGATACTGCTGAACATACATCAAAGCTTTTAGTTGTGAAGTTAGCTGAAGCTACCCGAAAGCGTGCCTCGGAAGCTGAGGCTGTGGCCAGCTATCTGAAGCATTATGGGAAAATGAGTAAAATAGTTTGTGGGGATTTTAATGACGGTCCTATTTCCTATGCACATCGGACGATAGCTAATGGATTGACTGATTGCTTTGTTTCCAGTGGCAACGGATTGGGGATTAGTTACCATCATAGTGGATTTTTTGTTCGCATTGACAATATTTTATGTTCAGATGATTGGGAACCTTACGAGTGTAAAGTTGATGATAAAATCGCTGTTTCTGACCACTATCCCATCATTTGTAAGCTAAAAATGAGGGCTAAACATCAAAAATAGCGCAAATTATTCTTATTTACGAAAAAAAATGCGTATTTTTGCACGTCATTATATATGTAGCAACAATAATAAGACTGAAAATAAATAAATTAATAACAATAAAATAGAAATGCAAAACAAAGGAATTGTAATTTGTGTAGCCGTCTTACTGACACTCGCAAGTATCTTCTATTTGTCATTCTCGTTCGCCACACGTTATTATGACGGCGAGGCTGCAAAGATCAAAGACCCTATTGCACAGCAGGATTATAAGGATTCTGTTAAGTACTTGGGTGTTTATTCTTATCAGAACTGCTTGGAGACTCAGATAGGTCTTGGACTTGACCTTAAGGGCGGTATGAATGTAATCCTTGAGATTTCAGTACCTGATGTAATTGAAAACCTTGCCGATCACAAGACCGACGCTGGTTTTACCAATGCCATGAAGGAAGCTAGAGCTCAGGAAGAAGCTAACGGTGGTGACTTCGTGTCACTTTTCATTAACGCTTATCACAAGAGCGCACCTGGTCATAAACTTGCAGAAGTGTTCGCAACTCAGCAGTTGCAGGGCAAGGTTTCTCCTCAGAGCAGCGATGCAGAGGTAGAGAAGGCTATCCGCGCTTCTGTACAGGAGGCTATCGACAACTCTTTCAACGTTGTCCGCACCCGTATCGATAAGTTCGGTGTTGTTCAGCCTAACATCCAGAAGTTGGAAGGTCAGCAGGGCCGTATCATGGTAGAAATGCCTGGTATCAGCCAGCCAGAGCGTATGCGTAAGATGCTTCAGGGTAGTGCTAACCTTGAGTTCTGGGAGACATATAACTCAGAGGAAATCGCTCCTTATCTCCAGCAGCTCGATACTCATATCGCTAATGGTGACAATGGTGAGGAGAAGAATGATACTGTAGCTGCAGATTCTGCAGCCGCTAAGAAGAAAGTAGCTAAGGCAGAGCCTAAGAAGGCTGAGGCTAAGTTCTCTATCAAGAAGAAGGACGATGCTGCTGCCAAGGTAGGCGAGGATGCTCAGAATGCTGCTGCTATCAAGGCTCACCCATTGTTGGCTCGTTTGCAGCTCGGTGGTGGTTTGAGTATTGTTGGTTATGCCAGCGTTCGCGATACAGCTGCTATCAACAAGATTATCTATTCTGCAGTGGCTAAGCGCCTGCTGCCTTCAGACTTGCGTTTGCTCTGGGGTGCACAGCCTGCTGACAATATCAAGATGAAGAATATCTATGAGCTTCACGCTTTGAAGGTGACAACTACTACAGGTCGTGCTCCATTGGAGGGTGATGTCATCACAGACGCTAAGGATGAGTTCGACCAGATGGGTTCTCCTGTTGTAAGCATGAAGATGAATACTGAGGGTGCCCGCAAGTGGGCTCAGATGACCAAGGCTAACGTGGGCAAGGCTATCGCTATCGTTCTGGATGGTGTAGTTTACTCAGCTCCTCGTGTAAACGGTGAGATTGATGGTGGTAACTCACAGATTTCCGGTAACTTCACTATCGAAATGACCAAGGACTTGGCTAATACATTGAAGTCTGGTCGTATGCCAGCTCCTGCACGTATCGTTCAGGAGGAGGTTGTAGGTCCTACACTCGGTGCACAGTCTATCCAGATGGGTATTGTATCATTCGTTGTAGCTTTCGTACTCCTGATGGTTTACATGGTTATGATGTACAACATCATTCCTGGTATGATGGCTAACCTGGCATTGCTCGTCAATGTATTCTTCACACTCGGTATTCTGACGTCCTTCCAGGCAGCCTTGACATTGCCAGGTCTTGCCGGTATGGTCTTGTCTCTGGGTACTGCCGTGGATGCTAACGTGCTTATCTATGAGCGTATCAAAGAGGAGCTTCGCTCTGGCAAGGGTATGAAGCAGGCTGTAGCTGCCGGTTATGGTAATGCTTTCTCTGCTATCTTCGACTCTAACTTGACTTCGTTGATTACTGGTGTTATTCTGTTGACAACTGGTACAGGTCCTATCCGTGGTTTCGCTACCACATGGATCATCGGTATCGTAGTTTCATTCTTCACTGCTGTGTTCCTGACTCGTCTGGTTTACGACTATAAGTTGAACCACGACAAGTGGATGCACTGCAAGTTTGATACTCCTGTTTCTCACAACCTGATGCAGGGTAAGAAGTACAAGTTCATGTCTATGTACAAGACTACCTTCACCGTAGCTATCATTGCTGCTGTGGTATTCATCGGTAGCTTCTTTGTTCGTGGCTTGAGTAAGAGTATCGACTTCACTGGTGGTCGTAACTATGTGGTACAGTTCGAGAACCCTGTAGAGCCTGAGCAGATCCGTACCGTTCTTGGCAATGCATTCGTCAATGCAGACGGAACCAAGGCTACTACCAGCGCTATCGCTATCGGTACAGACGGTAAGACTATCCGTGTATCTACTAACTATATGATTGAGAGCAACAGTCCAACTGTTGACGATGAGGCTGAGACTATCCTCTACAATGCCTTGAAGAAGGCTAACCTGGTATCTCAGAAGAGTGTTGAGGCATTCAAGAACCCAGACGTTCGTCAGGGTGGTTCTATTATCAGTAGTACTAAGGTAGGTCCTTCAGTAGCTAAGGATATCACTATGGGTGCTATCTATAGTGTGCTCTTCGCTCTGATTGCCATCTTCCTCTACATCCTGGTACGTTTCCGCAACGTGGCCTTCTCTGTAGGTTCTACTATTGCGTTGGCATTCGATGCCTTGACAGTAATCGGTTTCTACTCACTCCTGTGGGGGCTCGTTCCATTCTCATTGGAGATCGACCAGACCTTCATCGGTGCTATCCTGACCGTGGTAGGTTACTCTATCAACGATAAGGTGGTAGTATTCGACCGTATCCGTGAGAACTTGAAGTTGCATCCAAAGGGAGATCGTCAGCAGATCTTCAATGCATCTATCAATGAGACATTGGCTCGTACCATCAATACATCTACATCTACATTGATTGTGTTGCTCTGTATCTTCATCCTCGGTGGTGACAGTATCCGCAGCTTCTCATTCGCAATGATTCTGGGTGTTGTATTCGGTACATTATCTTCTATCTTCATCGCTTCTCCTATGGCTTACATCGTTCTTGGTCGCAAGATCAAGGAGGAGCCAGCTGAGGAGGTTGCTGTTGCAGAAGTTAAGTAAAAAGTTGTTTTATCTTATTTCCATCTGGTGAAAACTGGATGGAAATAGATAACGGCAAATACTATAAATAACAAAAGGTCGCTTCCTGGTTTCTAGGAGCGACCTTTTATGGTTTTTACCAGATGATTCCGGTAAATAAGGTTTGTAGTAGAAGAAGTGGTCCCACCGAGAATCGAACTCGGATCAAAGGTTTAGGAAACCTCCGTTCTATCCATTAAACTATGGGACCTTCCCTTGCTAAAACAGTCAGATCTTTCTGCGTTTTGCAATTTGACTGCAAAGATACATCAAATCATTGACACGACAAAATTATTAACTATGTTTTTATCATTGTTGTTATCAAGTTTCCTCACTTTTGTTGAGTTAAACTGTGAAAATCTCTTCGATACGAGTCATGATTCGCTTAAAAATGATGTTGAGTTCCTTCCAGAAAGCAACTATCATTGGACTCCCGTCCGCTATTGGCGTAAACTGAATCTTCTGTCTCAAACTATAGTTGCTTTGGGCTATGAAGATTACTCAGTCAAGCATATAAGCAATAATGGAGAAATGGCAACTCATGTTGCCAACTCGATGACTGATTCTGGCAAAAAATGGAAACTTCCGGATTTCGTTGCTCTTTGTGAAGTGGAAAATGATAGCGTGTTGTTTGATTTAACCAAGCGCTCTGCTCTTCGTACGGCAGGTTATGAGTATGTAATGACGAATTCTCCTGATGAGCGTGGCATTGATGTTGCTCTCTTGTATCATCCCTTTTCTTTTGCTTTGATTCATTCCTGGCCTATTCGTATTAAACGATTACCCCATTCGCGTCCTACGAGAGATATATTATATGCTTCCGGTCGGATCATGAGTGATGATACTTTACATATATTTGTGGTTCATGCACCGAGTCGTAGAGGTGGTGAATTGGTATCCAGACCTTATCGTATGCAGGTAGCCAATCAACTGGCAGCTGCCGTTGATTCTATCTATGCAATCAATGATAGTGCCAAAATTATTGTGGCAGGAGATTTCAATGATTATCACGACTCTCCTGCACTTGAATATCTTTATCAGCATCATCTTATTAATATTTCTTCTAAAGCTAAAGGGAGTAATGGTGCTAAGGCTACTTATCGTTGGCATGGTGAATGGAGAAGTCTTGACCAGATTCTGCTGAGTGAATCGATGCAGCATCAGGAAAATGTCAGCAGGATAGGAGATTTGCCTTTCTTGCTCGAAGATGATGAGAAATATGGTGGTAAAAAACCTTATCGAACCTACCTGGGTCCGAAGTATTTAGGGGGTTACAGTGATCATCTTCCATTAGTGGCTCGGATTCTGATAGATGATAAATAAGGCATGATTTGCTTGACTTTTCTCAAAAAAGAAGGTGTAAAATGCACTTTTTTGTGAAAAAGCTTGCATATATTGCACAAAATTCGTAATTTTGCGCACGATTTACAAACATATAGTATTAAGATAACAATGACTCACAATTTGTTAAAAGGCAAGCGTGGCATCATCTTCGGTGCACTCAATGAGGAATCAATCGCTTGGAAAGTAGCCGTTAAGGCTGCTGAAGAGGGTGCTACCATCGCACTCAGTAATACAGCTATGGCTTTGCGTATGGGTACGCTGGATAAGCTCGCTGAACAGATCAACGCTCCTATCATCGCAGCGGATGCGACCAGCGTTGAGGATTTGGAAAAGGTATTCACTGAGGCTCAGGAGAAGCTCGGTGGCAAGATTGACTTCGTGCTCCACTCTGTTGCTATGAGCCCTAATGTTCGTAAGCATCGTACATACGATGATCTCGACTACAATTTCTTGAACAAGACTTTGGATATTTCTGCTATCTCTTTCCACAAGATGTTGCAGGTAGCCAAGAAGTTGGATGCTATCAATGAGTGGGGTTCTGTAGTAGCTCTCACTTACGTAGCTTCTCAGCGTACTTTCTTCGGTTACAACGATATGGCTGATGCCAAGAGCATGCTCGAGAGCATCGCACGCAGCTTCGGCTACATCTATGGTCGTGAGAAGCATGTCCGCATCAATACCATCTCTCAGAGCCCTACAGCTACAACAGCAGGTAAGGGTATCAAGGATATCGCGAATATGATGGACTTTGCTGACAAGATGTCTCCACTCGGAAATGCGGTAGCAGAGGATTGCGCTAACTATTGCGTAATGATGTTCTCTGACTTCACCCGCAAGGTAACTATGCAGAACCTCTTCCACGATGGTGGTTTCTCATCTATGGGTATGAGCCTCCGCGCCATGAACCAGTATGCTAAGGATATGACTCCTTACGAGGATGAGAATGGGAAGGTTATCTACGGATAATTGAAAAATAAGGAAAGAATGATGTATTACACATCATCACATCTACTCATAATAGGCAATACATGCTGTTTCCTACAGGGAAAGCGGTGTATTGCCTATTTGTCTTTTGGCTCACATCGAACGGTGTGAACACATGCGTCGAACGTCGTAAATGCTCACATCGTACGATGCACAAGCATGCTTCGCTCGGTGCACGGCGTGTGATATGCATACTTTAAACTATATGAATAACAGCCTGGCAGAGTCTTGATTTGTTAATTATACAGCTGAAGGGTAACCTTTTTCCTTTTGAATATGTGCTTAGATTAGTTTTAATAGTTGTTTCTTGTATATTATAGATGCAATATTCTTCCTGTTTTTGAGTTTATTTATATATAATAAGGTGTAAATTGTCAATTCAAGAAAGAATATAATGAAAAAGAACATTGCTATCGTGATGATGTTGTTGCTTTCTGCTATAGGAGCAATGGCACAAGGTGAGGAGAATCCTGTAGGAAGATTTTCTGTGATTCCTCGTATCGGTGTGGCTATCGCAAATCTGAGTGATAATTCCATTTATCTGACAACAGAAAACGGCAGGGAGGTGAAGTCTAAGAATCAGACTGGATTCTTGGGCGGACTTGATGTGGAGTATCGTGCCACAGACTATCTGAGTGTTTCTCTAGGTGCTTGTTATGTCCGTCAGGGTGCCAGATGGGGTGATTATGAGATGGCAGAAAATGGGAATGTTGTTAATAATGGCATCAAGAAATATACGGGTGTCAAGAATCATCATCTGAATCTTGACTATGTTCAGATTCCTTTGATGCTGAAAGCATACGTGGCTCCTCAGTTTGCCATCATGGCTGGTGCACAGGTGGGTTTCTTGTGCGGTGATGGCAAGATGTTGTCGGAAGAAACAGAGTTGGAGAAGGATAATAAGACTGGTTCTACTCTTTACAAGGAAAGCCGGGAAGTGGAGAGTATTTACGCTGCCAAGAAGGTGAATGTGTCTATTCCTGTGGGTTTATCGTATGAGTATATGAACGTTATTCTGGATGCCCGCTATCATATAGGTTTAACCAAGGTAAATAAGGAGGATGCCGGAGATTCCAAGAATAAGGTATTCACCTTTACAATAGGCTATCGCTTTGCGCTTTAATAAGAAAAAGCTCTATATCCTCAGTATTGAAGATATAGAGCTTTTTAGATTTTTATTTAAAAAAGGCTTCTTTTGTTCTTATTTCAAAGGACTTTTAGCCTTTTGTTTCTCAAAGATTAACCTACCTGGCTTCCTGGCTTAACCTTGCCAAGGAGTGAAGTAACATTCAAAGTGCCGTCGAAGTTGACTGCAGAGAGAATCATACCCTGGCTCTCGATGCCCATCATCTTGCGAGGAGCAAAGTTGGCTACGAACAATACGTCCTTGCCGATCAGCTGCTCTGGCTCGTAGTAGGCTGCGATACCTGAGCAGATGGTGCGCTCTACGCCAGAACCATCGTCGATAGTGAACTTCAGAAGCTTCTTAGACTTCTTTACCTTCTCGCAGTTCAGGATGTGACCTACGCGGATATCGAGTTTCTCGAAATCATCAAAGCTAACTTCTGGCTTGATAGGAGCTGCCTGGTAAGAAGCCTCCTCGTTGGCCTTCTTGGTGTCAGCAAGCTTCTGGAGCTGTCTTTCTATTACCTCATCCTCAATCTTCTCGAAGAGCAATTCAGGCTCACCGAGCTGGGTACCAGCTTTGAGCAGATCTGTGCTGCCGAGCTGAGTCCACTCGAAGTTAGGCATATTGATCATCTTGCGGAGCTTCTCTGAAGAGAATGGCAAGAATGGCTCGAAGGCGATGGCGAGGTTGGCTACCAGCTGGAGGGAGATGTTCAGGATGGTCTCCACACGCTTAGGATCGGTCTTCCAAACCTTCCAAGGCTCACACTCTGTGATGTATCTGTTACCGATACGAGCCAGGTTCATAGCCTCTTTCTGAGCCTCACGGAACTTGAATACGTTGAGATATTGCTCAACCTTCTCCTTCACGTCCTTGAACTCAGCGATGGCCTTCTCGTCTACCTCCTGCAATTCACCGCAGGCAGGAACTACGCCGCCCCAATACTTCTTGGTGAGCTGGAGGGCACGGTTTACGAAGTTACCGTAAACGGCAACCAACTCAGAGTTGTTGCGTTCCTGGAAATCCTTCCATGTAAAGTTGTTGTCCTTGGTCTCAGGCGCATTGGCTGTCAGAACATAGCGCAATACATCCTGCTTGCCTGGCAAATCTACGAGATACTCGTGCAACCATACAGCCCAGTTGCGGGATGTTGAAATCTTATCATCCTCCAGGTTCAGGAACTCGTTGGCTGGTACGTTGTCTGGCAAGATATAGTCGCCGTGAGCCTTCAGCATGGTAGGGAAGATGATGCAGTGGAACACGATGTTGTCCTTGCCGATGAAGTGAACAAGACGTGTTTCAGGATCCTGCCACCACTTCTGCCATGTTCCCCACTTTTCTGGATGAGCGTCGCAAAGCTCCTTGGTGTTTGAGATGTAGCCGATAGGTGCATCGAACCAAACGTAGAGCACCTTGCCTTCTGCTCCCTCTACAGGAACCGGAATACCCCAATCCAGGTCACGGGTCATGGCACGTGGCTGAAGATCCATATCCAACCAACTCTTGCACTGACCGTAAACATTGGTACGCCACTCCTTGTGACCTTCCAGAATCCACTTTTTCAACCAATCCTGATATTTGTTCAATGGAAGATACCAGTTCTTGGTAGGCTTCTTCACGAGGCCATGACCAGGGTTGTTCTTGTTGGTAGGGTTGATAAGTTCCTCAGGAGAGAGGGTAGCACCACATTTCTCGCACTGGTCGCCATAGGCACCTTCTGCACCGCAGCGAGGGCAAGTGCCCACGATGTTACGGTCGGTAAGGAATTCGCCTGTTACCTCATCACAGAACTGCTCCTCTACCTTTTCCTCCAATACACCCTTGTCGTAGAGAGTGCGGAAGAAGTCAGAAGCAAACTTATTGTGAGTAGGCGAAGTGGTACGGCTGTAAATATCAAAAGAGATGCCGAAATCCTCGAAACTCTTCTTGATGAGGTTGTGATAGCGGTCAACAACCTCCTGTACTGTAATACCTTCCTTCTTGGCACGGATGGTTACTGGTACACCATGCTCGTCGCTACCGCCGATGAAAACAACGTCTTGCTTCTTGAGGCGAAGATAGCGAACATAGATATCGGCTGGCACGTAAACACCTGCCAGGTGGCCGATATGCACACCACCGTTAGCGTAAGGCAATGCTGCAGTTACGGTGGTACGTTTGAAATTCTTTTGTTCCATATTAGCTAATATATTTTTGTAATTTGCCTGCAAAATTACAAAAAAATGTTGGAAAGTAGAAAGGATTGGCGCTCCTTTTTCTTACTTATCTATATAATAAGGTGGCATTTTGTGTGGAAAATGGATAAAAAGAGCTAAAACAGCAATAATAAGTAGAGTTGTCCGAAAATAAAAAAGACCCTAAGCAGTTGAGCTTAGAGTCTTTTTTATTATCATTTACTATTTTTATCTGTTATTTTTTTCTTTTTTCTCTATGATAAAGAAGTTATTACCCTGTTTCGTCTTGTTATCCTAATATCCATCTTTTTATGTTGATGATGATAGGATTATTCTTACATTACATTCATGTAGGCGATAACAGCCAACTCTGCAACAAGAATAACGAAACCAATCTTCTTAACTAATTCTGTAATTTTAAAAATGCAATTCATATTCTATATAGTTTTGTTGCTTGTAATTTACCCCTTACACTTATGTGCTTGGTTCTTTTATCGGTTGCAAAGGTAGTGGTTTTTCTGTTATCTGTGGGGTAAATATTGATTTTTTGGGGTATGAATTGTTTAGAATATGGGTAAAAACAATAGGTTTTGCTACGATAAGCGTAAAATTTACCCTAAATGAATTCCGTCTCCGTTTTCAGAATGGATGTTTTTTTATCTGTATTTCTTGCGTTGTAAAAATGAGGGATGTCTGTTATGTACAACAAAAAAGCCTTAACGAACCCCTTTAAAGGTGCGCTAAGGCTTTTTTGAACCAGGAATGTATATTTCTGGTGCAATTGATAGATAACCTCCCTTATACTTATTATAATGTCTTAAAGACTCATATAGGCAATGACAGCTAACTCTGCGAGCAAGACTACGATACCTATTTTCTTTACTGCTGATGTAATTTTAAAAATGCAATCCATGATCTTAAAAGTTTTTGTTGTTAATAATTGACCACTACGTTGCCGTATGATCTTGTTTACGAATGCAAAGTTAGGGCTTTTTTGTTAATGTATGGGGTATTTATTCTTGTTTTTGGAGTAAAAATGTGTCTTTATTGTTAAAAAACAACAGTTATTACCTCTGTTGTGATAGAAATTACTCCCCTTGTGTTATCTTTTTCTTTATATTTATGCAGTATTAAGAGGGCGATAATGCGTTTTTTTATCCAACATTTTGTCACAATTGTCCTCTTTCTGCCCAGTCTCCTCTGTCTAATGTACGGTAACCTATGGCTTCAGCAAGATGTTGAGGCTCTACGTTCTCACAACCAGCCAGGTCGGCTATTGTTCTTGCCACTTTCAGAATTCTATTATATGCCCTGGCAGAAAGAGACAATTTCTCCATGGCCATGCGCAGGAGGTTGATTCCTTCCTCTGTCGGTTCTGCAAACTGGTGAATCATCCGTTCCGTCATTTGAGCATTGCAATGAATGCCCTTGAAGTCTTTGAATCTGTTGGCTTGAATCTCCCTGGCTTTTATCACTCTCTCCCTGATATTTGCGCTAGGTTCGCCTGGCGCAGCTTTGGAGATGTCCTTGAACGGTACAGGACTTATTTCGCACTGTATGTCTATTCTGTCAAGCAGTGGTCCTGATATTTTATTCATGTATCGTTGGATTTGTCCTGGTGTGCAGACGCATTTGTGGGTAGGGTCACCGTAATAGCCGCATGGACATGGGTTCATGCTTGCTACAAACATGAAGGAGCATGGGTAGTCTATGGAATATTTTGCCCTGCTGATGTTGATGTGGCGATCTTCCAATGGTTGTCGCAGTACTTCAAGGGTTGTTTTGTTGAATTCCGGAAGTTCGTCGCAGAAGAGCACGCCGTTGTGCGCCAATGATATTTCGCCCGGCTGAGGACTGGTTCCTCCACCGACTAGGGCTACTTGTGAAATCGTATGGTGAGGTGCTCTGAATGGTCGTTGGGAAATGAGTGAGACATTCTTGCCCAGTTTTCCTGCAATAGAGTGGATCTGGGTTGTTTCCAGGCTTTCTGATAAGGTTAGAGGAGGAAGGATGGATGGCAGTCTTTTTGCCATCATGGATTTGCCTGATCCCGGAGGGCCTACCATGATAAGGTTATGACCGCCTGCAGCAGCCACTTCCAGTGCACGTTTTACGTTTTCCTGTCCACGTACATCTGCATAGTCATAGTCGCAATGAGTCTGGTTCTCGTAGAATTCCTTCCGCGTATCTACGATGGTTGGTTCTGGTGCAGACTGGTCGCTGAGAAACTGGATTACTTCAAAGAGATTTTTCATGCCGTAAACCACAAGATTGTTTACGACAGCTGCTTCCCGGGCATTCTGTTCCGGTACGATAAGTCCTTTGAAATGTTCTGCTCTGGCTCTGATAGCGATAGGAAGTGCGCCTTTTATGGGTTGCAAGGTGCCGTCAAGGCTCAGTTCTCCTACCATCATGTATTCTTTCAAGTGCTCTTCTGGAATATTCCCGTTTGCGCCCATGATGCCTATTGCCAACGGTAGGTCGAAGCTGCTTCCTTCCTTTCTGAGATTGGCAGGAGCCAGATTGATGGTAATATCCGCAATCGGGAATTTGAAGCCACTATATTGTAGGGCAGCCGCAATACGGTCACGGCTTTCCCTTACTGCCTCATCTCCCAGACCGGTAAGATGATACATTACACCCTTGTTGAGGCTTACTTCTACGGTTACAGTAGTGACTTCCAAGCCATTAACTGCTGCACAATATGCTTTTACTAACATATGGCTACTGGTTTTAAAGGTTTATGGTATGGCTCGATGTTTTTACTTAAGCAATTCGTCGAGCTTATTGTAAAGCTCTTGCTTTTTCATGCCTCGGGCGATGATTTTTCCATTCTGTAGCAGAATGATATTTGGCAGGGATTTGAGTCCCAGTTTGTTCAGGGTCTTGTCTTCCATCATCTCTCCGTTGCAGATAGTTGGAGAAGTGATGGAATCTCGCTTAATGTTCTGCTTGCATTCATATTTGCTGGCGTCCAGGCAGAATCCCATCAGCTTGAGCCTTCCGTTAGCTTTCTTCTGGCGTCTCTTGAGTTCTCTCTGAAGTTCCTGACTGTCATAGTTGTATGATGCCCATGTATAGATGACAGCCACTGGAACGCTACTCAAATCAGCAGATGAAACCATTTTGCCATTCAGGTCGTAGGCTGTAAATGTTGGCAACTGTTTTCCTACGCTGCTGTTTCTGGTATCGGTTGCCCATGTCTTCATTTTACCGAATAGAGGATTCTTTCCCTGTTCTTTTTCAAGAAGTGCAAGGAGAGAAAGTGCTTTGTCGTAGTCGGGTGAAGAATTGGCAAAGAAATACTTTCTTATCAGGTATAGGCTTACAACAGATTTTGTGTTTGCCTTGATGAAATCTTCAGCATGTTTTTTCTCCTGTGGAGGAGTGTCGTTGAGGATGCTTTGACGGAACTTGGTCATGAGTTCATTGGTCTTAGTGCCCTTCACTTCCATTTCCTTCAGGTGAGAAGCGTCCGCCTTGATATCTACCGACTTTCCTGATTCAGCAAAGATAGGCTGTTCAGAGAAGTTTGGGAATACAATCATGATGGTGTAGTTTTCCTTGCATGGTTTTTCGAAAGAGAAACGGCCACCTTGTACTTTGATAGTGTCCATACCTTCAAAGCCTCCATCCAGACTATAAACATAAAATTCACCTTGGTTCATGTGAAGAAATTTGCCTTCAATTTGAAAATAACCACTTCTTGCCCCACATGAGGTAAGTATTAAAACTGAAATAAAATATATGATGTAAGCAAATTTTTTCATAATGAAAAACTTTAAGGGGTGCCGCGAGCGGGACTCGAACCCGCACAGCCATTACTGGCCAAGGGATTTTAAGTCCCTCGTGTCTACCAATTCCACCATTGCGGCATGGTAAACGTTAAGAGTTAGAGCGGAAAACGGGACTCGGACCCGCGACCCCAACCTTGGCAAGGTTGTGCTCTACCAACTGAGCTATTTCCGCATTGTTGCGAGTGCAAAGGTAATGCTATTTCTTCATTCTACCAAAAGATTTACATTTTTTAAGACGAAGAATCCTCATTTTTTTCGTTTTATGGCTTAAAATGTAGCATTTTCGCTTAATTACCTACTGTCAGCACGCTTCCGTTGCCCGAATAAACCACTCTGTATCTCATGAGTGCTTTGTCGTTTTTTCCTTGACCGCCACTTGTTATCGTGCCGTTTTCCAGGTTATAAACTCTTTTGCATTTGTTGCAAACGACTGATTGGCGGTTTCCTGTCCATTCCAGCGGATAGTTGGTCCCGCCATATTGCTGGATGCAGTTAGGGCATTGACGGTCCCACGCAGCGTAACCGTTGAAGTTGGTAGTTCCCAAGATAAAGCCGTTTTTTGTTGCGTCGGTTGTATTGCTTCCAGCGCCCATGTGGCTATAGTTGGCGTAATTTTCCTTGGCAGTTGAGAGGATGATAGTCTCCGTATGATTCCTGCCGTCGTTCAGGGTGGAGTAGATGTTCCAGACTCCGTTTACCCTTTTGGCACTAACCATGGTGTAGGTTCCTGCGCCACTCAATGCAGTAACAATGCTGCAGTCGAGATGATATTGGGTTCTGAAGATAAACTGGCACAGGTATTGTGTGCTGATGGTGTTTTCTGCATCGCACGAACAAAGTAAGAGCATAGCTATTCCAGCCATGCTCTTCACCTTATTATATATATATACCTTATTATATATGCTATTCTTCATACAGAAGCCTTTTCTGTTTTTATTTCAAGAGTTCCTTTTCTGCATTCTCCATGCGTTCGAAGTGGAATTCTGAGAGGGTTTTCTCCATCAGTTCCTGAATCTTGTCGTTGCAGAGATTGCCGATACTTCCCTCGTGAGTATGATGAATGTCCTTGTTTGGCTTGAATTCACCTGCTTCAATTTCCAGTCCAACAGTCTTGTAGGCGTCACGGAAAGGCATTCCGTTGGCAGCAAGCTGGTTCACTTCCTCTACAGAGAACATTGGGTCGTAGCGAGAATCATCAAGAATATGCTCGTTCACCTCCATCTTGTTGATGATGTAAGCAGCCATCTGCAGGCAGTCCTTCAACTCGTCGAAGGCAGGAAGGAACACTTCCTTGATAATCTGAAGGTCGCGGAAGTAACCCACCGGCAGGTTGTTCATGATGAGCATCACCTGCTGAGGCAAGCTCTGCAGCTTGTTGCTCTTGGCGCGAATCAGCTCGAATACGTCAGGGTTCTTCTTGTGAGGCATGATGCTGGAACCGGTGGTGCACTCCTTAGGCAACTTCACAAAGCCGAAGTTCTGGCAGTTGAACATGCAGGCATCGAAAGCCATCTTTGCCAGTGTTCCTGCCACGGTAGCCATGGCGAAAGCCACGTTGCGCTCCATCTTTCCTCTGCCCATCTGGGCATAAACCACATTATAGTCCATGCTGTCGAAACCGAGAAGCTCGGTAGTCATGGTGCGGTTCAATGGGAATGAACTTCCGTATCCTGCTGCGCTGCCCAACGGGTTGCGGTTGGTCATGCGGTAAGCAGCCTGCAGGAAGAGCATGTCGTCGGCAAGTCCCTCAGCATAAGCGCCAAACCAGAGTCCGAATGATGAAGGCATCGCCACCTGCAGGTGGGTGTAGCCCGGCATCAGAACATCCTTGTACTGGTTGCTCTTCTGAATCAGCTCGTCGAAGAGAATCTTCACTGCGTCCACAATCTCCTTCAACTCATGACGGGTGAAGAGTTTGAGGTCTACCAGAACCTGATCGTTGCGTGATCTTCCCGAATGAATCTTTTTACCCATGTCGCCCAGTTTCTGGGTGAGCATCAGTTCTACTTGGGAATGAACATCCTCCACGCCGTCTTCAATGACGAACTCGCCCTTGTCAGCGATGGCGTAGATATTCTTCAATTCTGCGAGGAGCTGTGCCAGTTCATCCTTCTCCAGGAGTCCGATGCTTTCGAGCATGGTGATGTGCGCCATACTTCCCAGTACATCGTACTTGGCGAGATAGAGGTCGAGCTCACGGTCGCGGCCTACGGTGAATCTTTCGATTTCCTTGTTTACTTCAAAGTTCTTTTCCCAAAGTTTATGTGCCATAATTTCTTTATTTTTAATCCTGGTAAGGAATCATCGCCAGGGCGTCGGCAATCTTCTCGATGCCTTCCTGCAATGGCTTCTTCACCATACCCTTGATAAACATGTTGAGCTCAGCCTTGATGGTGAGCTTCATCTTGCATGAGAATTCTCCTGTAGGGAGCAGCTGAATCCAGAAGTTGAATGGGATAGGGCTGTTTTCTGTCTCGAACTTGATGGTTTTTGGAAAATCTCTGTCGATGATGCGCATCTTCAGGTCGCCCACCATAGGAGCGTTGATAGTGATGCTGTCGCTGTCGAATCTCAGGTCCTTGAGTTTCTCCATTTCCTTTCTCTTGTCCTCAGGAATCTGGTCTTTCACCTGCTCGAAGCGGTCCTTGAGCACCTGCAGGTTGTTGAGGTCGCTCAAAGTATTAAAAACAGATTCCTGCTTGTGAGGAATCTGTTTGATATTACTTTCGAATGTACTTGTACTCATTGATTGATGGGTCAAAAATTACTTCTTCCAGTTAGCTGGGTCCTTGCGCCACTCGTGGAGCAACTCTACGTCTTCCTGCTTGATGTAGCCAGTCTCGAGAGCCTCTTCCACTACGTGCTCGTAGTCAGTCAGAGTAACCAACTTCACGTTAGCATCAGCGAAAGCCTTCTCTGCTATAGGGAAACCGTAGGTGTAGCTAGCTACCATACCCACAATCTCGTTGCCGTTCTTGCGGAGCGCCTCTACAGCCTTGAGTGAGCTGCCGCCTGTAGAAATCAAATCTTCTACAACAACAACCTTAGCCTTAGGGTCGAGCTCACCTTCAATGAGGTTCTGCATACCGTGATCCTTTGGTTTAGAACGGACGTAAACGAAAGGCAAGTGCAACTCGTCAGCAACCAAGGCACCCTGTGCGATGGCACCTGTAGCCACACCGGCAACAGCGTCAGCCTCTGGGAACTGCTCCAGGATGGCGTGTACGAGCTCGAGCTTCACATAGTTGCGGAGTTCAGGGAAAGACAATGTCTTGCGATTATCACAATAGAAAGGAGACTTCCAGCCAGAAGCCCAAGTGAAAGGATCGTTAGGCTGCAATTTGATAGCCTTAACCTTCAATAACTTAGATGCGAATTCTTTCTTCAGTTTGTCCATAATTATAAGGAATTAATAATTAATTTTTGGCAAAGGTACTACAAAAATGTGAGTTATTGCCACAAAGATGCGATTTATTATATATTTTTTATACCTCAAGCCCATTTTTCTGCTGTTTTCGACTATTCTTCAGTTCTTTTTTTATTCCTTCGTCCATCCTACGGATGTGAAGCTGAATTTCATTTTGCCGGCTTTCATGAGTTCCTGGCAGCAGGCGTTGACGGTGGCTCCCGTGGTGCAGACGTCGTCTACGATGAGAAGATGTTTGCCCGTCAGGTCTGTGATGGGGTGCTTTCTGCCTTTCTCATCGTGATAGTATGTAGCAAGCTGGAATGCATGTTCCACGTTCTCCTGTCTTTGCCGTTTGTTCTTGTGGGTTTGACTTTCGGTGAAGACTTCCCTTCTTACTGCATCGGTGATGATGGGCAGCTGGGTTTGCCTCCTGATGCCTAGGGCTATTTGTTCGCTTTGATTATAGCCACGTTTCTCCTTCCTTTTGGGTGTCAGTGGAATGGGGATGATGGCGTCAATTCCTTCAAAGAATTTTCTCTCGATTCCTTCTTTGCCAATCATTTCTCCCAAGAAGAAGCCTGCATCCGGTCTGTCTCCATATTTCAGGGCATAGACGGACTGGCTGGCAGGCGAATGGCCCTGGTAATAAAACAAGGAGGCGCATCGCTCGATGGGAATATGTGCCCAGAAAATCTTTGCCATCTCGTTCTCGTATGGATTTTCCCAGGTATCTGTACGAGGCAAAGTCGAGAGGCAGGATGTGCAGAGCATTTCTTCCGGCCCATGAAGGCGTCTACCACACATCAGACAGTGGCGGGGAAATAACAGGTCTAGTATTTTCCCTAATAGGCTGATTTGCATTACTTCTTTTTTACTTTGAACTTCTTTACTTTGAACTTTGAATTTTGAACATTGAACTTTATAATTAGTAAAGCCGTTGAATTATTCACTCTTCACTCTTCGTTCTTCACTTTCTTCCCTAGAAGTCTTCTTCGAAATCGATGTCGCCCAAATCTTCTTCTTTCATCGTGTCGATGCATTTGTGAATTACATCCATGCTGTATCCTCTGCCAAGGGCAAAACGGATGAGTTTCATGGAGCGTTCATAATCGTTTTTAGCCTTGATGCTCTTATATTTGCTTTTCATCAGGGGCAGGAGGGTTTCCGTGTACATATCGTCCTCGATTTCCTCGAAGATGGGGTCGGAGATTTCCTTGGGAATGTGTTTCAGCCAGAGAGCCTGCTCCACCTTCCTTCGTCCCCACTTGTTATATTTTATCTTGTCGTTGATAAAGAAGCGGGCAAAGCGCTCATCGTCGATAAATTTCTTCTGAGTCAGAAATTCCATGTTTCGGGCGATGGCTTCCTCTTCCAGTCCCCATTTCTTCATCTTGTCAAGCATCTCTTGCGAGCAATGTTCGGCTTTCGTGCAGAGGGTGGTGAGTTTCAGTAGTGCCTGTTCCTCTGTCATCGGCTTCTTGGGGCGCTTGGAGTTGTCATAATATTCCATAATGCATTTATGTTTTATTGGGAGGATTACAAATCCTCCGGTTTTGATAGGTCGAACCTTTTTTTACTGCGGATTGCAAATCCGCAGGGACGCCTGGCGGTGGACTTTCTGGAATCGCTAGGCGTAGTCTTCCGCTAGGCGTAGTCTTCCGCTAGGCGTAGTCTTCCGTTAGGCGTAGTCTTCCGTTAGGCGTTCCGCTGGATTTGCAATCCGGCGTCAAAAAATGTTCGACCCTATTATTTTGCGGATTTGCAATCCGCTTATCTAATAGTCTATTTCATTGCTCGCATCATTCTCTTCTTTCCGAAAGCATCTTCTTTGGTTTCAATATCCCTGAAGCCAAATCCTTCGAGCATTTCTCTTGTCTCCTTTTCGTAAAGAGGGTTGATTTCGAAATAGAGCATGCCCCAGCTTCGCAATTCTAATGAGGCGAACTCGGCGATGGCTCGATAGAACTTCAGAGGATCTTCATCGGGCACGAAGAGGGCGAGATCGGGCTCGTAATCAAGGACGTTTTTCTCCATATCTGCCTTCTCCTTTTCGCAGATATAAGGAGGATTGCTCACGATGATGTCTGCTTTAAAATGTTCTTTTCCGTTTGTTTTACACATTTCAAGCAAGTCGAAAATATTGACATTTTTGAAGATAGCTTTGGACGCTAACTGCTTGGCATTCTTTGTGGCAACATTGCAGGCAGAGTCGGAAATATCTATTCCTAATACTTCTGAATCTGGAATGTCAAGGCTCAGGGTAATGGCAATGCAGCCAGAGCCGGTACCTAAATCTATGATTCTTGGTCGAGGAGAGGCTAGTTTAGTATGTCTAGCTTTTTTATAACAATGTGTCATTTTGATGAGGAATCTCAAACGTAAATATTTGCGCTTGAACCATCCTTTTCCCTCAAACAAGTTTACGTCTTCAAAGGCAACGTCAGGGCTGATGTTAAATTCTTTTCTGATAATTTCCTCTACATTTTCCCAGTTCTCCTTCTGTGTTTCCACAATCCATTGACAAAGCTCGGCGGTCTCAGGTCTTGGGATGAGCACGCCCGGCTCTACATGGAAAGTCCGGCCAGCAAAGTCGGCTTTGCCCAGAACATACTGCACCGGTTCGCCATTTTGCAGTCTTGTGATAATTTCTTCCAGATTTCTTCCTTCGTCTGCGGATAATTCATTAACTTTGCCGCAGATTATGTCGGTCAGAGTCATTCCATATTCCACATCAAGCACGGTGCGGACGATAGCCTGCGCTTCGCCAGCATCATAGAGTGGGGTAAGGGATTGCCAAAGTTGCTGATAAGTTTTCATCTTGATATTGCTTGTTGCGATTTGATATTGTTTTGCAATTTGATTTGAGAGCAAAGGTACGACATTTTATCGAAAATGAGTAAGAAAAACAAAGAAAAGTTGAATTATGAAACAAAATAAAGTATCTTTTCAGAATCCGAAGACGGGAGAGCCGCTCTCTCAGCAGGAGATTGACGAAATGTTCATGCGCCGCTGCCTGCAGTTGGCTAAGAATGGTAGGCAGAATGCGAAGCCTAATCCGATGGTGGGCGCCGTCATCGTGAGTGCAGAAGGAAGAATCATCGGCGAGGGCTATCATGTAAGATGTGGCGAGGGGCATGCAGAGGTCAATGCCTTTGCTTCTGTGAAGCCCGAAGATGAGCATCTTTTGAAGGATGCCACCATCTACGTGAGTCTCGAACCCTGTTCTCATTATGGCAAGACGCCTCCTTGTGCCGACCTGGTCGTCAGGAAAGGCGTGAAGAGATGCGTCTGCGGCTGCGTAGATCCTTTTGCCAAGGTTCAGGGGCGTGGAATCCAGAAGATTCGCGAGGCAGGAATCGAGGTAACAGTAGGCGTCCTGGAGGCGGAATGCCTCGAACTCAACAAGCGTTTCATCACTTTCAATACCCATCAGCGACCATACATCATCCTGAAATGGGCGCAGACTGCGAATGGTTTTCTGGATAATAATTATCAGGGAATGGCGATTTCGTCGCCTTTTACCAAGATGCTTTCGCACAAGCTTCGTGCCGAGAATGATGCTATCCTGGTGGGAAGAATCACCGATGAGCGTGACCATAGCCTGCTCAACGTAAGAGACTGGAGCGGCAAGGACCCGATGCGACTGGTCATCGACCGCTATCATCCTTGTTTCGAGGGCTTGGATTTCTCCAGGGGTAAGGAAGAGGTGTTGAAGCAGATGATGCAGTACCTATATAATAATAAGGTGCAGTCGCTGATAGTAGAAGGTGGAGCCATCACCCATCAGGCTTTCCTCGATGCCGGATTATGGGATGAAATCAGGGTAGAAACATCTTTATCCACAGATGTGGAAAACGTGGTAACTGCCGGAACAGCAGCACCCAAGCTTCCTCATAATATACGGTTAGTGAGCCATGAGGCGTATGATGGAAACGTCATCAATATCTATGAACGCCAATAGTTTCATAGAAGCCCCAAAGCTAATCATAAAGTTCAAAGCGAAGAAAGTGAAGAACGAAGAGTGAAGAGTGAAGAGTTCAACGGCTTTACTAATCATAAAGTTCAAAGTTCAATGTTCAAAGTTCAAAGTAAAGAAATGAGCAATAGATTTACATCGCGCCTGAGCGATAATGACGATTTCAAGAGAGACGAGTTGATTCGCAAGATAGAGCATTCTGTGGAGCACATGACGCTCGCCGAGCTGGAAGCCCTGTCGTATGACATGTTTACCAAGGGTTACATCCAGGATTACTAAACATTCAGGCATAAGACAAGATATAAAAAAGGTGGGTGCTACAACAATTCGTGTAACACCCACCTTTTTTATATCTTATTCTTTATTTCCTTTATTTCGCCATTGGAGTGAAACGCAAGGTGAACTCATGAGCTCCTGTTGGAGTCATGTACTGTGGCAGACAAGAGTCGCCACCACAACTGCGGTTACCGATGCCACGCTGCCAGAAATCGAAGTGAGCGAAAATCTGGTTAGAGCGTACCAGGTCGTAAGGATGCTTGCCACCATAGAATACGTCGTAGTTGAACTGGGCATCATCGAAGTGAGACAACGAGAAGGCTACCATGCCCTCGGTGGTAATCTGCAACTTCGTGCTGTTGTTGTCCAATGTCAACTGGCGCAAGCCCTGGCGGTCGCCCATGGTCTGAGGAGCACTCTGCTCTTCGAACATGCCATCCACGGTGGTCTTGTACAAACCTAACAGCGAACCTCTCTGGCGGTCGATGTAGTTGCTCCAAGGACCCTTGGCGTAATATTCAACATTCTCGAAACCAGGAGCAAACTGCATGGTAATACCGATTCTTCGGGTTTCCTCAGAAGAATTGTTGGTAGTCACCTTCATATCCACGGTTCCGTTAGGATAGATGATGTAAGCAATCTGGTGAGTATCCTTACCGTTGGTAACGGCAGTTTCCACAACCACGTTCTTGCCCTGCTTCTTAGGAGCCTTCACCATCATCTTCTTGCCGGTGAGTGCACCCTCTTCCTTATTCTCGTTCTCGGCAACACCACCTGTAGCACCCAGGTTTACGTTGTCGTTGGCGATGCGGCGGAAACCGTTGAAGTCAGGACCTGCATTAGGCTGAACGAGCTGAGTATTGCGATAAGTCCAGTTGGCGAGGGTTCCATCCTCTGCGAATGTGATGCTGAAATCCTTGCCGGTGATGGTGTTATCCTTCACCTTCAGCTTGCCCTTCTCCTGGATAGCTGGCAATTTGCCATGGTCTTTCTGTACGAAGGTAGGGTCGGCTACAGATGTGCCTGCTACATTCTCTGCAGAAAGCTTGAACTGCTGCTGAGCCATCTCATAACCCTGCTTGCTCCATGAAGTTGCCTTCTTCAGGATGAGGCTGAAGGTGATGACATACTCTGCCTTATCATCTACAGCGGTGGTGTATGGGATGTTGATGTCGCAGGTTTTGCCTGGCAATACAGATGGGATAGCCATCTGGTTCTTCTCTACAGAAACGCCGTTGCGGAGCACCTCGTAGCAGAGATCATAGATGTCGGCAAGGTTGGTGAATGCGCACTTGTTCTTCAAGGTGAGTACGCGGCTGTAGAAAGATTCGAAGTTCACGTCTCTATAAACATACTTCACCTCGGTGAGCTTGGCTGTCCACTCTCTGCCTGGAGTAATGATACCGTTACTCATGAAGTCGCC
Source organism: Prevotella sp. Sow4_E9_plate (assembly GCF_052116205.1). Classification (NCBI taxonomy): domain Bacteria; kingdom Pseudomonadati; phylum Bacteroidota; class Bacteroidia; order Bacteroidales; family Prevotellaceae; genus Prevotella; species Prevotella sp. Sow4_E9_plate. The sequence continues at coordinate 26,953 of NZ_JBQKLN010000024.1, forward strand.
CTGGAATCCTCTGTAACCGTTGTTCATCTTGGTATAGTCGTAACCGGATGTGTAGTAGTGGAGTCCGGTCTTAGGATCCTTCAGAGGAAGACCCTTGCGGATGCGGCGTGTATCGTAGATTCCCTGGTCAACCCAGTCCCAGATGCAGCCACCGGTAATACCTGTACTTGCCTCGATGAAATCCCAGTATTCCTGCAGGTTACCTACAGCCTGACCCATTGCGTGAGCATACTCACAGATGAAGTAAGGCTTGTCGTTGAGGCCGTTCATCTGCTTCTTTACCACCTCGATTCTTGGATACATGTCTGAACCGAAGTCTGAGTACTTGGCACCGTGATTGTAACCCTCGTAGTGAACCCAAGCATCGCGACCAGGCAGGAGTTCCTTCACCTTATCGTAGGTAGCCTGGAAGTTGTCGCCACCGCCCGACTCGTTACCGAGCGACCAGAATACCACGCTAGGATGGTTGCGGTCTCTCAACACCATGCGTTCTGTGCGATCAACGTAGGCTGCGCGCCATGTAGGGTTGTTTGAGAGAGATTGGTTGTTGTGGCACTCTACGTCAGCCTCATCCATACAGTATAATCCGTAGTAGTCGAACATCGCATACATCTTAGCCTGACGAGGATAGTGGCTGGTACGGACGGTGTTCACATTGGCCTGTTTCATCAGAATCACGTCGCGAAGCATGGTTTTCACGTCGATGGCGTGACCATAGAGTGGATGAATATCCTGGGTGTTGACACCCTTGAAGAATACTCGCTTGCCGTTTACATAAACCAGTTTATCCTTGATGGTCACCTCTCTGAAACCGTATTTGGTAGAGAATACCATCTCTTCCTGGTCGCCTGCCTTCTGGCGAACGATAACGGTATAGAGATTAGGCTGCTCTGAGGTCCAGGCCTTCAGACCGGTGAGGTTGTCGATGCTAAGGCGACAGTTCTTCTGAGCATCCTTGGCAGTCATGGCAACCTGAGCAGACTGCTTGGCAACAGACTTGCCCTGTGGGTCGAGGAGTTCAATCTCCAGCGTCTTCTCAGATTTCTCCTTGGCTGCATTATCGATGGTCAGATCAACATTCAGGTTGCCTGATGTGTAATCCTTGTTCAGGGCAGATGTGATGTAATGGTCTGCTACGAAGGTCTTTGGAGTAGCTACGAGATAAACATCGCGGTGAATACCACCGAGGTGCCACATATCCTGTCCCTCCAGGTAAGAGCCGTCGCTCCAGCGGTAAACGCGTACAGATACGTTGTTGTCGCCCTTGCGGACGAGGTTGGTCACATCGAAGTCAGCATCGGTATTGGCGCCCTGTGAATAGCCGGCATATTTTCCGTTTACCCAAACCACGATGGCGCTGCAGGCACCGTCGAAGTGCAGGAACACGCGTTTTCCTGTTTCCCAACCCTCTGGCAGGTTGAAGTTACGGCGATAAGAACCTACCGGATTCTTGTCGAAATTATCCTTGAAGGCTGTGATGAACGGAGGTTTGTTCTCGAAAGGATAGCCCACATTATTATATACAGGCACATCGTATCCAGCCATCTCCCAGTTGAGAGGCACCTGGAGTTCCTTCCATGAAGAAACGTCGGCGTTGTCTGCCCAGAAATCATCCTTTTCCGGCTTGCCCTGCTTCCAGTCGGCTGTATAGTGGAATTTCCACTTGCCGTTGAGCAACAGATAGTTGGCACGCTTAGGAGTGAGCCATGGGAATTTGAAGTAATCGTCCTTCTGCATGGTGGCAGTAGAAGAATAAGGCACGAAGGTAGCGTGCGCCTTTTCCTTGCGATCCTCAAACTTAGTTTCGTCTTCTACCCATTTGTCTGTAAACGGACAAACGTCAACTTTGGTCTCCACCACCTTCTTTACTTTTTTCTTGGTGTGCCTAGGTTGTGCAATAGCTGATGCGCTGAAGAGGAAGGTCAATGCAACCGCAGCTCCCCAAAATAAATGTTTTTGTTTCATTGTCTGGTTGAATTATTAATAATTACAAGTTAGCTAGTTATGAATCTATTTAGATTTGGTGCAAATTTACGATTAATTCCTGAAACCTCCAAATAATTACAGCACTTTTGTTGGGGGGAGAATTAAAAATGGCTATTTGTCAGGAGGAAAGTGGCTTCCATTGCTGCTTATTTAAGCCTTTTTTCATTTATTGCCTGACTATGGCATAATGTTGCCCCCTACCAGGGCAACATTATGCCATGACGAGGCACGAAACGATGTATCGCCTCGTTTTTTTAGGAAGAAGATGCCTTTGGTAATCAAGCACAGTCGTCAAAATTCTACTCTCGCTTTTACTCTTCACCCTTCACCTTTTGGGTGTAATTTGTTGTGAATTAGAATGTTATGAGGGTGAAGAGTGCTCTTAACTCTTCACCACCCTTCACCCACTCTTCACCCTTGGAAAATTTTGCTTTTATGCGAAAAAACTGGAGAAATTAGAAGGTGAAGAGTGGGTGAAGGGTGGTGAAGGGTCTGCGTAACTCTTCACCCGCCGAAACTATTGAGTGATAGGGGTTTATGCATGAAAGGTGAAGGGTGAAGAGTGTATTTGAGATTGCGTTTTTATCCTTTTCTTCCGAAATCGGCAGGAATCTCGCCCCACTTCTTCGTTTCCCATTTAAAGATAGGAACGGTGACGGGGTGGGTGCGGAGCCAATTCTCGGCACGGGCGATGACCTGATAGAGCTGCTCGGTCTGAGGAGTGCGCTCCAGTTTGGTCTTGCATTGCTTCTTGCTTACCCAGAGCTGGGCATTCACGCTGTCGCTATAGATTACCTTGTCGGTAATGCCCTTCTGTGCCATCAGGGCGAGGGCGTGGACGATGGCGAGGAACTCGCCGATGTTGTTGGTGCCGTGGATAGGACCATAGTGGAAAACCTGGGCGCCGGTCTGAAGGTCGATGCATTGGTATTCCATCGGACCCGGATTGCCGGAACAGGCTGCATCTACAGCCCAGGCATTCGCCGTAACTTCATTGGGTAGAGGGAGAACTGTATCGTTTCTCCACGAAGGAGGATTGACGGGCATATTACTCATATTTTTCTGATTTTTGTTGCTTGGTTGATGAATTTTGGAGAATAATGGTCTTTATAAATAAATTTTTTGGACTTTTATATCTGTAGAAGTATACGAACCTCTATAAATGTGAAATGAGCAATCCCCAGAGTCTGGCTCTGGGGCTGCTCATTATCTGTCAATAGTCATTATTCGATTGTAGGTTATAATATCTTATGTAAAAATTACATTCTTTCTGGAACCTCGATGCCGAGCAGAGCCATACCGTTCTTCAGAATCTTGGCAACATTGGCTGCGAGAACCAGGCGGGTAATCTTCTCAGCCTCGCTCTCAGCATTCAGAATGCTGTAATCGTGGTAGAACTGGTTGAATTCCTTGGTCAGCTCGTAGCAGTAGTTGGCAATACCGCCAGGGTTATAGTTGTTGCCGGCATCAGCTACGGCTACAGCGAAGTCATTCATCTTCTGGATGAGGTCGATCTCCTTCTCGTTGATAGGAGCATCTGCGCCCAACTCAGCAGGAAACTCGATACCCTCGGCAGCAGCCTTGCGCATGATGCTGCGGATACGAGCGTAGGTGTACTGGATGAAAGGACCTGTATTGCCGTTGAAGTCGATACTCTCTTCTGGGTTGAAGAGCATGTTCTTGCGGGCATCTACCTTGAGGATGAAGTACTTCAACGCTCCAAGACCCACGATGCGTGAAATCTCCTGGCGCTCTTCCTCGCTCATGTCCTTGAACTTGCCAAGCTCATCACTTGTCTGGCGAGCATCCTTGATCATCTCTGCCATCAGGTCATCAGCATCTACTACGGTTCCCTCGCGGCTCTTCATCTTACCGTTAGGCAACTCTACCATACCGTAAGAGAAGTGAACCAGGTCCTTGCCCCACTTGAAGCCGAGGCGGTCGAGCAGGATTGAGAGTACCTGGAAGTGGTAGTTCTGCTCGTTACCTACTACGTAAATCATCTTGTCGATAGGGAAGTCCTTGAAACGGAGGTCGGCAGTACCGATGTCCTGAGTCATGTAGACAGAAGTGCCGTCAGAACGGAGCAGGAGCTTCTGGTCGAGACCCTCGTTGGTGAGGTCTGCCCATACTGAGTTGTCGTCCTTGCGGAAGAAGAGACCCTTCTCCAATCCTTCCTCTACCTTCTTCTTACCCTCGAGGTAAGTATTTGACTCATAATATATCTTGTCGAAACTTACACCCATCATCTTGTAGGTCTCGTCGAATCCAGCGTAAACCCAGCTGTTCATCTTCTGCCAGAGTGCACGGACCTCAGGGTCGTTGTTCTCCCACTTCACGAGCATCTCGTGAGCCTCCTTAATCAGCGGAGCCTCTGCCTTTGCCTTCTCTGTGGCAGCTTCCTCGTCCATACCCTCCTTCATGTACTGAGCCTTGAGCTCTGCGATTTCCTCACGATAGTGCTTGTCGAAGGCTACATAGTAGTCGCCGATGAGGTGGTCGCCCTTCTTGCCGGAAGTTTCAGGAGTTTCACCATTGCCCCACTTGAGCCAAGCGAGCATTGACTTACAGATGTGGATACCACGGTCGTTAACGATGTTTGTCTTGATTACCTTGTTGCCGTTAGCCTCCATGATCTGAGCCAGAGACCAGCCGAGGAGGTTGTTGCGCACGTGACCGAGGTGGAGAGGCTTGTTGGTGTTAGGAGAAGAGTACTCGATCATGACGAGCGGGCTATTCTCTGTAACAGGCTTCTCGCCGAACTTAGGGTCAGCGTTGATGGTGTTCAAGAGTCCTACCCAAGCGGCAGGAGCGATAGAAAGGTTGAGGAAACCCTTTACTACATTGAAGTCTGCGATGACGTTAGCGCAGTTCTCCTTCAGGTAGTCACCAATCTCGAGTGCAGTTCTCTCAGGAGTCTTCTTTGACATTTTGAGGAATGGGAATACGACGAGGGTAAGGTTACCTTCGAAATTACTCTTGGTCTTCTGCAGGGCTACCATCTTTTCAGGTACGTCCTGACCATAAAGCTCCTTCACCGCCGCGATGACAGAGCTGATGATTTCGTTTTCTATCTTCATTATCTTTATATCTTTTTTACCGGTAAATATCTTTTCTTTATGCCCGCTCAAGGGTCATTTGCATCCCCTTGTTGTCTAAGCGGCTGCAAAATTACAAATAATAATTGGATTGTGCAAAGAAAAGCGATATTTTCTTTATCCTTCAAGGATAATTTCAGCCACGTCTTCCGGCGAATTCCAAAGGATTCCGTCCTGCAGCTCATCATCGGTAAAACCGTTGAGTGCTTCCTGGGCTTCCTTAGGAGTGATGGCTGACGTTCCGTCCTCGTTCTTTGCATCGAGCAGTGCCTGTAAGATGGCTGCTCTGTATTCTTCGATTGTCATCATAATTTTTATGTTGTTTCGTTGTTCATTTTGTCTTTTTGATGGTGACAAAGGTAATGTTTTTTTTCGAAAACTCCAAACTTTTTGTCATTTTCTTTCGGAGAATATAGAAAAGTTTTAAATTTTCACGTATTTGAAATGTGAAACGGCAGGAGCGTTAGCTGTTGTCTTGCTTTTCCAGATAGAATGTAACATGGTAGCCGGAGAGACTGTTGTCGGATAGTCCCAGTTCGATGTTCTGCATCATCAGCATCTGGCGGGAGAGAGATAGTCCGATTCCCGTTCCGGATGATTTGGTGGTGAAGAATGGGATGAAGATTTCCCGTGCCACATCGGCAGGGATGGGGGCACCATTGTTGCTGAACAGCAGGACAGGACGCTCGTTTTGGCTCATGCGGACGTCGATGTCGGTGGCATGGGCTTCGATGGCATTCTTGGTAAGATTGATGAATACCTGTCGCAGCATGTTGCGGTCGGCCTCCAGCGTGGCATTCTGAGGGAGGGAAAGGTGCCAGCTGAGGTCGGGATAGAGCGCCTTGATGCTCTCCAGGAAAGAGGCGAGCGGAAGGGGTTCTACGACGGGAGCCTGAAGCTGGGTGAGCTTGCGGTAGCTATCCACGAAGTTGGTGAGCGACTTGCTGGTGTCGTGAATCGCCTGAATGCCTTCTTCGTATTCGCTTCCCTTGATCTGCGGGTTGCTGAGATAAGCCTGGCAGATGCTGGAGATGGGAGCCGTGGCGTTCATGATTTCGTGGGTGAGTACACGGGTCAGCTTTTGCCAGGATTCCACTTCGTGTCTGGCTACGAGGCGGGCAATATCGCCCTGCATGTCGTTGAGTGCCTGCTGCAAAGCTCTTTCGCCTGGAAGCAAGCCCGAAGTGGGTAGGCGGAAGGCGTAATCGCCATTTCTTACAGCCTCACGCATCAGGAAGGCACGAGCCTTCAGCCTTCGCTGATGGCGAAAGAACAGATAGATGAGGCCGCCCAGGATGAGGCAGATTCCACCTATTAAATATATAATCTTGATAATAACCATAAAATTGCTCTAATACATTTGTCTCTTAACTTCTCCCTAACTTCTCTTAACTTCTTTAACTTCCCTTTCCAAAAGTCATCTCTTCAGTTTTGCATAGAGGGTTTGTCGGGTAATGCCGAGCATTTCGGCTGCACGCGAGATGTTGCCGTGGCATTTATCCACGACCTTCCGGATGTAATCGTTCTCGAAATTTTCCAAGGTTGCCACTTCCGTATTGTTGTCGATGGCATCTTTTAGGGTTCTGATGAGTTCGTCATTATCCCAGGGCTTGGTGACGAAATCGGCGGCTCCGCTTTTCAATCCCTTGATGGCAAGCTGCACGTCGGCAAAGGCGGTGATGAGCACCACGGGGATGTGGGCGTGGAGTCGGCGGAAGGTGCGGAGCCAGAGCAAACCGTCCTGTCCGCTGTTTACGCCGAGCGAGAAGTTCATGTCGAGTAGGATGAGATCTACCTGCTCCTGTTGCAGCAGCGTGGGGGCGGTATCGGGGCGAGAAAGGGTGAGGATCCGTTCGAACGTATTGCTCAGACAAATTTCCAGCGCCGTGAGTATCGACGGATTATCGTCGATGACAAGAAGGGTTCCGTATTTCATTTCTTTTATTTTTTTGTTTGCAAAAGTACGCTTTTTTCCCGAAACGACAAACAAAAATGGGGCAGTTGTGTGATAATCATACAATAGAGTGTATGAATTTTATACAATCCACCTTCCGGGCTGCCGGAAATCTTGGCAGAAAACGGGAGAAGCCGTAACTTTGCAGCAGCTAACGAAAACAGGGAGATGGTATTCTTCCTTTATCGTTTGATTTTAGTGAAACAAAAAATAAATGAGTATATGATGAAAAGTTATGTGAAATTCTTATCACGCAACAAGCTTTATGCCACCATAGAGGCCTTGGGCCTCTCGGTGGCACTGGCTTTTGTGCTGATTCTCGTTTCCTACGCTACTGCAGAGTATCGTGTGGGAACGAATCAGAAACTGGCGAAGGAACTCTATGTTGCAGGTTCCGGCGATTATCTCGGAATGACCTGGGGCACAGCCAAGGAGTTCTTTCCTTCCATCCCGGAAATCAAGGGATGGACAAGATTTGGTGAATATTATGCTCCGCAGGGAGCCATGATAGATGGACAGTATTATGAGGCAAAATATCTGGCTATCGACCCGAACTTCTCCCAGTTTATGGGTTACAAATGCCGTGGTTGTGCGCCTGATCATCTCCTTTCGGATGCTCATCAGGCAATGGTTTCGGAATCTTTTGCCAAGAAAGCCTTCGGCAACGCCAATCCTATCGGCCGTACCATCCAATGCGGTAAGCTGCAACTCAAGGTGGTGGGAATCATGGAGGATTTCGACCGTGAGGACCTTCTTAACCCATACGATATTTTCGTGTCGATGAAACTGATAGAAGCTAAGGCTCAGGCGATGGATCAATTTGGCTCCTGCACTACGGTGGCGCGACTGGCAAAGGAAGCCGACCCCGAAAAGGTGAGACAGACCTTGCTCGGCAAATATATGAACTATTGGAAAGATTGGAAAAAGGAATCGGATGGAGTCAACTTCATGTGGGGCTGCCAGTTTATGAGATGGGACCAGATTCATTTTACAACTGATAGTGTCGATATTTTCAAGCATGGCAATCGTACTCTCGTGAATATCCTCCTGGTTGTGGCGCTGGTTCTGCTGCTTTCTGCCTTGTTCAACTACATCAATCTTACGGTGGCTCAGATTGGCAACCGTGCGAAGGAGATGGCTACCCGAAGACTGCTGGGCGAATCGGTAGAGGGCGTTATGCTGCGCTATCTTAAAGAGTCGGCGCTCTTCACGGCAGTCTGCTTCCTGCTGGGCTTGTTGATTTCCTGGGCATTCATTCCGTTGTTCAATTCTATGTTGGATACGAAAATCGACCTGTTCCATTCCTTCGACCTTCTGTGGTTCCTGCCGTTGGCTTACGTCATCATTTCCATCTTTGCGGGAATCCTTCCTGCCATCGTGGTTTCCCGTTTCAATCCGATAGATGTGGTGAAGGGAACCATCCGCATGCGCAGCAAGATGTGGTTCAGCAAGATATTTATCGTAGCCCAGAACGTCATCAGCATCACGCTGGTAGTCATGGCGATAACGATGATGCTCCAGATGAAGCATCTTGCCGATTTGCCCTTGGGTTATCAGACGAAGGATATTGTTTACATCTATTCTTCTTTGGATGGTTCGCCGGAGAAGATGGCTATCCTCAGGAACCGTCTGAAAGCGCTTCCTGAGGTGGAAGAGGCCACTTACGGCAACGCCAATCCTATTGTAAGCTGGGGAAATGGCGTGCATGATGACAATGAAAAAGTAATAGGAATGCTCCGTATGTTCATGGCAGATTCCACGGCGATGAAGATGTTGGGATTCAAGGTGATTGAACAGTATTGCGAACCAGCCTATGGCAAGATTTGGGTAACGGAAGAGGCGAAGCGTGCCTATGGCGTTTCTGCCCACAAGCCTTGGTTCGGAATGAGAATGAAGGATGGTAAACATGAATATGAGGTGTGCGGCGTGATTGCCGATTATCATAGTGGAGATGCGCTGAGCGAGAATGAGAAAACGGAGCATAATGCCATTGGAGTCATTACCCCGCAGCAGGGTGGATGGGCTGTTCTGGTGAAAACCCGTGGCGATCATGCCCAGGCGCTGCAGGCAATCAGGAATACCTGCAAGCAGGTGGCTAAGGAACTGATGGGTGTTCCTACGGAAATGGATGTGGAGTATATGGATGATACTTTGAAGAATAACCTCAAGGACAAGCATAATATGATGGTGCTCATCATCACCTTTATGAGCATTTCTATCCTGATTTCTGCCCTGGGCCTCTTCGGAATGTCGGTTTATTACGGCAACCAGCAGAAGCGGCAGATTGCCCTCCGCAAGGTGATGGGCGCTTCGATTGGGGATGCGGCCTGGCAACTGGCTAAGAGATTCCTCGTCAGTTCGCTGGTGGCTGTGGTCATCGCCATCCCTATCTGCGTGAAGCTGATGCAGACTTATCTCATGGATTTCGTCCATCGCATCTCCTTCCCTTGGTGGGTGTTGCTGGCTGGCGCCGTTTTTACCTTATTGATAGCCTTTGTTTCGGTTATCGGCTGCACCCTGCGTACGGCGATGTCGAATCCGATAGACAGCATCAAGGCTGAATAATGAGTCATAAACTTTAAAAAGATTTCTAACGATGATACGAACAGAAAATTTAACTAGAATATTCCGCACGGAAGAGGTGGAAACCATCGCCCTGAACGGCGTAAACATAGAAGTAGAGGATGGTGAGTTTATCGCCATTATGGGTCCTTCGGGATGCGGCAAGTCAACCTTGCTGAACATCCTCGGCTTGCTGGACAGTCCTACGGAGGGCAAGTATTGGTTGAATAATGAGGAAGTGGGCCATCTGAAGGAGCGTGAGCGCACCGCCTATCGCAAGGGTCGCATCGGCTTCGTGTTTCAGAACTTCAACCTTATCGACGAACTTACCGTTGAGGAAAATGTGGATTTGCAGCTGAAATACCTCGGAGTGGGAAAGGCGGAGCGCAAGGAGCGTGTGCTCGAAATTCTGAGAAAGGTGAAGCTGAGCCATCGTGCCAAGCATTATCCTCATCAGCTTTCGGGCGGTCAGCAGCAGAGGGTTGCCATCGCCCGTGCCGTGGTGGGCAAGCCTAGCATCATCCTTGCCGATGAGCCTACGGGTAACCTCGATTCCAAGAATGGTATGGAGGTGATGCAGTTGCTCAGCGAGCTGAACGAAGAGGGAACCACCATCGTGATGGTTACGCACTCCAAGCACGATGCTACCTACGCCAGTCGCATCATCAATCTGTTTGATGGACAAGTGGTGGATGCGATGAATGATCAGCTTTAATCTTTGGTTTCGAATGATTAGCTTTGATCTGCGGTTTACTGTCCAACAATTAGACGGTGGTGTCTAATTGTTGGACAGTTTGTTTAATGAGGATTTTTATTTAATGGCCTGATTATCAGGAGAAATGCTGTTTTGGCACGGCTCTTGTCCTTATCATGCCAAAATGAAGAAGATTATGAAAAGAATAGGAATATTGATAGGATGGTTGGTCTGGGCGGCTGGTGCCTCGGCACAGAGCTGGAGCCTTGACGACTGTATGAAATACGCCGTGGAGCACGCCACGGAGGTGAAGCGGGAGGTGGTGAATGCCCGCCAGCGCAAGCAGGATTACCAGCATGCTGTGGCTGGATTCCTGCCTACCGTTATGGGTGGCGTACAGGGACAGTACGCCTGGGGACGAAACATCGACCCGGAAACCAATACTTATAATAATGTAACGACATTCAACAATTACTATCAGCTTTATGCCGAACTGAATGTTTTCGATGGTTTCGCTACCATCAACGCCTTGAAGCAGGCTAAGTTGAGTCGGGATTATTCTGCCACGGCGATGCAGAAGATTCAGGACGACCGCGCCATCGACGTGATGCAGAATTATGTGGATGCTGCCTATGCTGAGGCAAGCATTCAGATAGCAAGCGAGAAACTGAACGAAAGCAAGCGGATGCTGGCGAAGATGAAGCGCCTGTATGAACTGGGCGAGAAAGGTCGACCGGATGTGGTGCAGATGGAATCGCAGGTGGCAGAAGATGAATACAATCTTACGCATCAGGAGAGTGTGGCAAAACAGAGTCTGCTCGCCTTGAAATCCGCGATGAATTTTCCGGTGGATGAAGAGCTGAAATTGGCGGCTCTGACGAAGACTCAGAAGAAAAGCCTGGAATCAGGAATGCTGAAAGAAAGCGAGAAAGAAGCTGGTAGTCAGAGCGTAGAACCAAATGGGGTAGAGAATCTGGGGACTGACAAAATAGAAACGTCAATCTTACCTGTAAACTACGAAACCGTTTACCAGGGTTTCCAGAATATTTCTCCCGATTTGAAGTCGGCAGAATACGAAGTGGAGCGGGCACGATATGATTATAAGATAGCAAAAGGCAGATTGCTGCCATCACTCTCTCTCGGTGGCGGCATTTCTACCAACTATTACAAGAATCTCTCTCAGAAAGGGCAATACGATGGGTTTGCCTCGCAGTTTCGCAACAACCAGGGCGAATACCTCGCATTGACCCTTTCCATACCTATTTATAATAGCGACCGCTGGCACAGCGTGAAGAAGGCACGCAACGACTGGCAACTGGCGCAGGTGAACCTGGAGGAAACCCGTCGCAAGCTTCACGACCAGATAGCCCAGGCGGTAATGGATGCAGAGGGTTACGCCAAGGAGTTGCATCAGATGCAGAAGAAGGTGGCCTCCGATTCGCTCGCCTATCACATGTCGAGCCGGAAGTTTGAGGAAGGAATGCTTTCCACTTTCGATCTTCATACCGCAGCCCAGACGCTTCTGGAAAGCAGAATCAAGGAACTCCAGATGCAGTTGCTGCTCATTATCAAACAGAGATTGGTTGCTTATTATCAGGGAGAAAATTTAATAAGATAAATTATGGATATAAAGATAGAAAAGAAAAAATATCTCGTGCCTCGCAAGTATTGGGCATGGATTGGCGGAGGAGCGGTTTTGATCGCAGTCCTCATTTGGTTGGGATTGGGCAATTTCTCTTCCACCCTGAAGGTGGACAGGAAGGGATTGAGCATCGGAACCGTAGAGAAGGCGCAGTTCAACGATTATGTTTCGGTGGATGGACAGGTGATTCCTATCTCCGTGGTACAGATCAGTTCCGAGGAAGGCGGTATTGTTCTGGAGAAAGTGGTGGATGAAGGTGCCCACGTGAACAAGGGCGATGTGATCGTGAAACTGAGCAATTCGAATCTCGACCTGGAGATTCTGAATGCCGAAAGCGAACTTGCCGAAAAGCAGGACATGCTTCGCAACACCCAGATTTCGATGGAGCAGGACCGTCTGAACAACAGCAACGAGGAACTGTCGCTTTCGCAGGATGTCATTACCAAGCGCCGTTCCTATCAGCATCAGGAGGCGCTGCACAAGGAAGAACTCAATTCGCGCGAGGAGTATCTCAAGGCAAAGGAAGATTACGACCTTGCCGTCAAGAAGCATGCGCTCATCAGTAAGCGATTGAAGAAGGATGCCCAGCTCCGCCGTTCGCAGATGGATCAGATGGGTGATAATCTGGAAGCCATGCAGAAGAATGTGCAACTGGTTCGCCAGCGCAAGGAGAAACTGAACATCCGCAGCACCATTTCGGGTGAGATTGGTTTGCTCGATGTGGAGCTGGGACAGAGCATCCAGGCTGGACAGAAGATTGGAGTCATCAACGACCTCAGCGATTTCAAGGTGCAGGCGCAGGTGGATGAGCATTACATCGACCGGGTAAAACCGGGACTCATAGCCACCTTCGACCAGAACGGCAAGCATTATCTCCTGCAGGTTCGCAAGGTTTATCCCGAGGTAAGAGACGGCAGGTTCCGTATCGACTTCATCTTCAAGGGCGTTCGCCCTGGCAACATCCGAACTGGTCAGACTTATTATGTAGATTTGCAGCTCGGTCAGTCGAAGCAGGCAATAATTATTCCTAAAGGCACGTTTTATAGTGTAACGGGCGGTCAATGGATCTTCGTTTTAGACAAGAGTGGCAAAAAAGCTTATCGCCGAAAGATAACCATCGGTCGCCAGAATCCTCAGTATTATGAGGTGATTGAAGGCTTGGAGCCGGGCGAGCAGGTTATCGTTAGCGGCTATGAGGCATATAAGGATAATGAAATTCTAATGTTAAATTAGAAATGTTAAATGTTAAATTGGGGCATACGCCCTTACAATAATATATCTTATGAATCATATTATTAACGCATTCAAGAATCTGCCTCGAAGGGGCCAGCACAACTTCGTGAAGATTTTGTGTCTGGCGCTCGGATTGGCAATCAGTTCGGTAATTATTGCCGAGATTTATTTCGAGCAGACTTACGATACGTACTTTCCTGGATGGGGGAGGACGTATCTGATTTCGGAAGTGGGTACTAACCATGGCGAAACCATGGAGTTTACCAATACTTCTGGAGCCACCGCCCAAGGTGTAAAGCAATATGCGCCTATGGTGGAAGCTGCTACCAGTACTCTCTATTTTTATGATGGTGCCCAATGCAAGATGGAAGACCAGAACATCGTTTCTGCCAATATCAGGATGGCAGACAGTTGTTTCTTTGATGTCTTTCCACAGAAGATATTGATAGGCAAGGCTAAACAGATTTTATCCCAACCCTTATCCTGTCTCATCGATTCAGAAACGGCAGCAAAGATTGGCGGTAATGTTGTAGGCAAGCATTTCACGCTTTCTAATTATCCGGGAACCACTTTTACCATCTATGGTGTTTTCGAAGCGTTTCCTTGGGGTTCTTCCTTTCATGGTACGCAGATGATTCTGTCGAGGTGTAGTGTGCCATACGTATATTCCTATGATGGCAGAGGCCAATGGGTGGGAAATGATTGTTATAGATCCTACATCCGGTTGGCAAAGGGGCATGAGGCAAAAGAACTCAAGCCTTACGTGAATAAGATGCGAGAGGATCATTTTCCTTTGAAGGAGATGAAGAATATGGGAATAGAACTGAACTATGATTTCACGGTATTGAGCGATGTTTACACCCAAGATCCTTATGTCAAGAAGATGGGATGGATTATGGGAATTATCGCTTTTGTCCTCCTCTTTACTTCTGTGATGAACTATCTGCTTATCATCGTGGGAAATCTTGTGGGTCGTTCTCGCGAAATGGCTGTCCGTAAGTGTTATGGTGCCGAATCGAAGAACATTCATGCCATTATTTTCTCTGAGGCTTTGGTGCATGTGGGGCTGGCGGTTGTTCTTGCTGCAGGTCTTGTATTCCTTTGCAAGGGAACCATCGAAAACTTCCTCTCTGCTCCGGTAAGCACGTTGGTGCTTAATCGTGGCAGTTGGATATTGGTGGCTATCTGTATTCTGGTACTGCTGGTTGGCGGCTTGCTGCCAGGTTGGCTTTACAACAAGATTCCTGTAGCCATCGCTTTCCGTGGTTATAATGAGAATCGCAACCGTTGGAAACTTGGTTTGTTGGGTGTCCAGTTCGTTATTTCTGGTTTGCTGTTCAGTTTGCTTTACATCGTGAATGGTCAATACCAGCTGATGTTGGGGCTCAATCCTGGGTATGATTACGATCATGTGGCTATTGTTTCGGTAGATGCCAGCAATAGAGACCAGCGCAACCAATGTCTGGCAGAAATCAGACGGATGCCGAATGTCAAGGATTGCAGTTCGACTTTTAATGTTCCGCTCGATGGGTATGATCGTAGTGGAAATATGGTTGGAGTACCTGGCGACGAGAAGAATACCTTTAATATCATGGAGATGTCGGGAGTGGACGATAATTTCTTCAAGATGATGAATATTCCTATCGTTCAGGGCTCTTTCTTTACGGAAAGAAATGACAGTTGCCGACAGGTAATTATTGATGAACGAGGTGCTGAGAAACTCATCAAGACGTGGCATTGGAAGGATGGCGTAGTTGGCAAGCAAATTACCTGTACAGGGCATGATAATAATATCTTTACCATTTGTGGCGTGAGCAAGAATATTCGCTGGGGGTCTGCGGAAACTGGTGGTGATGGAATGAATGGATTTCCTGACTTGTATTTCTATTCTGCCAAGACGGCTTATTATATGTTGGTTAAGTTTAAAGAACTAAGGGATGAATCGTTGTCAGAGTTGCAATCGAAGGTGCAGGCGATGTATCCGAACAATAAGGTCATCGTGAAGAGTTATGCTTCAGAATTGGCTAACCAGTATGCTTCCCAGCTCAATTTCCGCAACGGAATTCTGGTAGCCGGCATCGTAACGATGATCATCGCCCTCTTCGGATTGGTGGGTTATACGAGTGATGAGGTGAACCGCCGCCGCAAGGAGATAGCGATCAGAAAGGTGAACGGGGCGAAGGTGAAGGATATTCTTCGCATCTTCCTGAAGGACATTATGAAGATTGCCTTGCCTTGCATCATCGTGGGCGACTTGGGGGCTTGGCTGATAGCCAGACAATGGCTGATGTCGTTCAGCGAGAAGATTACGATGACGCCTTTGCTGTTTATCGGCGTTACCATCATCTTGCTCGTCATCATCGGGCTTTCCGTCATCATCAACTGCTATAAGGTGGCTAACAGTAATCCGGTGAAATATCTCAAGGATGAATAAAATTAAAAGTAAAAAAGTAAAAAAGTAAAAAGATAAGAAAATGCTTAAAATAGAGAATCTTTGCAAGTCTTTCCGCACAGAAGATGTGGAGACGATTGCTTTAAATAATGTATCTTTCACAGTAGAAGACGGCGAGTTTGTTGCCATTATGGGACCATCCGGTTGCGGCAAATCCACCTTGCTCAACATCCTCGGTTTGCTCGACAACCCAACTTCAGGAAAATATTTCCTGGGTAATTACGAGGTGGCAAACCTGAAGGAAAAGGAGCGTACGGATGTGAGAAAGGGAGAAATCGGTTTTGTGTTCCAGAGCTTCAACCTGATAGATGAATTGAATGTAGAGGAGAACATCGAACTTCCTCTTACCTACCTCAATATTCCGAAGGCAGAGCGCAAGGCAAAGGTGCAGGCGATTATGAAGCGAATGGCCATCAGCCATCGTGCCAAGCACTTCCCTCACCAGCTATCAGGTGGTCAGCAGCAGCGAGTAGCCATCGCCCGTGCCGTGGTCTTTGGTCCGAAGCTCATCCTTGCCGATGAGCCTACGGGTAACCTTGATTCCAAGAATGGAGCCGAGGTAATGCATCTGCTTACCGAGCTGAACCACGAGGGTACCACCATCGTCATGGTGACGCATAATGAGCATGATGCCAAGATAGCCCATCGCACCATCCGCCTGTTTGATGGACAGATAGTGGATGAGTAAAATTTCAAAGAAAACGTATTTCGCTTATAATTAGTGATTTACGTGTAGTCGAATAAGACTTTTGCCGAAATCCGCAAAATGTTTTAGTGCGAATATGCCGAAATCCGTAAAATGTTTGACCATATTAGAAGAGGAATGTCATAAATCGCTTGGTATTGGCCTCTTTCTGCTTCAGCTCTTCTTCCATTCTTTGTATTGCCATCTTGAAGAAGAAACGGATGAGGTGTTCGTCCGTAGCTTCCGTACGAATCATGCGGAGGGCAGAAATGTATTCCTGACGGGCTTCGGATGGGATGATGAGGAGAGGATGATTCAATCTTAAGAGAATGTAGTTGCTGATGAGTCGTCCTGTTCTTCCATTCCCATCACGGAACGGATGAAGATATTCGTAGAAGCCATGGAAGCGGGCGGCAAGAATCATGGGATGAACGGCTGCCGAAACGATGGCTTTTTCGGTAGATTCCAACAGTTTGGGAACTCTGGCGATGAGTTCTTCGTGGTCGCCAAATACCGTATCGCCTGCTGCCATGTCTGTGGTGGTGTATTCGCCCGGAATGGCTTCTGGAGAACGGTAGGAAAGTGTATGGCTGGTAACCCGCCTGTTGATTCCTTTCAGAAGATTCTCGTCGAGTGGATGCTGCGTGTTTTGCATCATGTACTCAAAGGCTTCGAAGTGGTCGAGCATTTCGAAAGCCTCGAAAAGAGTCTTTCCGACAGGAATCATCCCCAGGCCTTTCTCCTTCAGTTCCCGGGTATCATCTACGGAGAAAGAGTTGCCTTCAATGGCGCACGAAAAAGTAGAGAAGAGTACTTCATTATATTTGATGTACTCTTCTCTATCCATTTTATTGATGATAAGGGTTTGATATTTGCGTCTCAAATCCTCGTATTCCTTGATTTCCTTTTCGAATGCCATAATCTTCTGTATTTGTGGGGACAAAGATACGATTTTTATGGATAAACACCAAACTTTTCTCTCAAAAAAGTGTTTATGTTATGGGATGATGATGCGGAAGGTGGTGATTCCCTGTGCCTTGTCCTGATGGAGCGAGAGGCTGCCGCCGCTTACTCGCATGATCTGGCGGGAGAGGGAGAGACCGATTCCGCTTCCTTCCGGCTTCGTGGTGAAGAACGGGATGAAAATGTGGGAGGCTACATCTTCGGGGATGAGACCGGCGTTGTTGCTCACGTCGATGATGATGGATTCCTGGGCGTTGGCGTAGGCATGGAGACGGATAAATGCCTTCTTGCTTGCCGCGGATTGCAAATCCGCGGAGCGGCATTCCTGCTTGTTCCTACCCTGCTCATTTCCATCTTGCTTGTTTCTTTCTGCAGATAACTTCCCCTTTCCCCTGAAAGCTTCTACGGCATTCTTCAGAAGATTCGTTACTACGTGAGAGAGGAGACTCTCGTCGGCGTAAACCAGCAAATCCTTGGGAGAAACTTCTATTTCTACTTCGTGGTTGCAGAGCAGAGCCATCCTTTCCAGGAATGGTTCCACATAGAAGAGGGCAGGCTGAGGCTGGGGAACATGGGTGAAGCGGCGATAGTTGTTGACGAAAGCCAACAGCTCGGTTCCTGTTTTGTGGATGGTTTCCAAGCCTTGCTTCAGCTTTGCTTGCTCAGCAGATTGTGGCTTCTCTGAAACCTTTATCAATTTGCCTGGAGAATGTAAATCATCAGATTCGTTATCTGCAATCAGCAGCTCCTTGCTGCCCAATTCTTTCAGCAGAGTTTCGCTCAATGAAGTAACCGGCGTGATGGTATTCATGATTTCATGGGTCAGCACACGAATCAGTTTGATCCAAGAATCCACCTCCTGATTGCTCAGCTCGTGGCTCACGTCGCTCAGGGCGATGATACGCACGTGCTTGTCTTTCAGCATGGCTTGCGTCTCATGCTTTGCCAAGTGTTCATCCTTCAGTTTCTCTTTTACCTGGTTCATGTGGGTAAGCACATCCGTATCGAGCAACCGGAGGGCTGCCTGATTATGTTGCAGGATGTTGTCGTGACTATCCACCACCAGGATGCCCGTATCCACCGCATTCAGAATCTGCTCGTAATATTTCTCCCGATCCATCTGCTCCTCTCTCGTATGTTGCAGGAAGAGCTTGATGCGGTTGAGGGATTTGTGCAGGATCTTATCCTCCTTAAACCCCTTCTCCGTAGGAAAGTTGAAGGAGAAATCCCCATTATCTATCGCATCAAAAAGGAAGGTTACCTTCTTGATGTTCCGGCGATAGTGGCGGTAGAGCCAGATGTTGACTGCTACTAGAACTACCAAAATCACCAATAAAACGATGATTGCTAACTGACTATTCATCTGATAACTAAAAATCCGTGTAATCCGTGCCTAAATTCATAACCCGTATCGCTTAATCTTATTATAAAGCGTCTGGCGGGAAATACCTAACCTTGCGGCTACCACCGACAGGTTTCCCTCACATTCCCTGATGGTTTTCTCTATCATTCGGCTCTCCATCTCGTCGAGCGTCTGAACCTCTTCCAGGGGCTTCTCTCTTCTCTGCTGGTTTCCGCCGTCAATATCTTCGGCAGAAATCATTCCGCCATCAGACAGAATCACGGCTTTCTCGATGGCGTGCTGAAGTTCACGGATGTTGCCGTACCAAGGCAAACTGGTAAGTTTTTTCTCAGCTTCTTCCGAAAGACGGAGATTCAACTTATTATATAAATCGCCATATTGACGGAGGAATCTTTCTGCCAGCGGAACGATGTCTGATTTTCTCTGTCTCAGGGCAGGCAATTCCAGATGGATGGTGTTGATGCGGTAGAGCAGATCCTCTCTGAATTCGCCATCGTTTACCATCTGCTGCAGGTTGCGGTTGGTGGCGCAAACCAGTCGTACGTTGATGGGAATCTGCGTACTTCCGCCCACTCTTACGATGCTTCTGCGTTGCAGGGCGGTAAGGAGTTTTGCCTGAAGACCGTATGATAGGTTTCCTATCTCATCCAGGAAGATGGTACTGCCGTCGGCAAGCTCAAACTTGCCCGGTTTATCCACCTTGGCATCGGTAAAAGCACCCTTCACATGACCGAAGAGTTCGCTCTCGAAAAGGGTTTCCGTAATGGCTCCCATATCCACAGGCAGCATCTTTTTTCCACATCTTGTGGATAAACGATGTATCTCGTTGGCTAACACCTCTTTACCTGTTCCGTTTTCGCCCGTAATGAGGATATTTGCATCGGTTGCGGCAACTTTTTCCACAATACTTCTCAAATTGTTCATAACTTCGCTATCTCCCCAATACATAGCGCTTTGCGCATCTTTTCCACCAGGTTTTCCACCATTCCTGTTAATAACGTTATCCACAGCCTTGTTCTTATCCCTAGCCTCTACCAGCGTACGTATCATCTTCTCGTTTTCAAAAGGCTTCACGATGAAGTCGGCGGCACCTTCCTTGATGCCTGTTACGGCAAGTTGGATGTCGGCATAGGCGGTAAAGAGCACCACTTCGGTTTTCGGGCTGAGGCTCTTGATTTCCCTGAGCCAGTACAGTCCCTCGTTTCCCGAATTGATTCCGCTGGAGAAGTTCATGTCGAGCAGCACCACGTCGGGATGCTCCTCTCTCAGCTTGGCTGGGATGGAGTTAGGGTTGGCGATGGTGATGATGCCATCGAATATGGGTTCCAGCAGCATCCTTACTGTAGTAAGAATGTTGCGGTTGTCATCAACAATCAATATCGTTCCTTGTTTCTTAATCATGGTGCAAAGTTACGAAATATCATCGGAAATGGGTAATGATTGTCTAATAATTAGACGAAAAAATGCAGATAAAGGCATCAAAAGTGGCAGGAAGAATATTTTTTGGTGAAAACAAATGGCAAGTTTCCCAATTATTTTTGTACTTTTGCAACATTATTTTTTTAATAGGCGTACCCGATTCCAGGGGGATGTTGTATTATGAACAAAGTAGAATCATAAAAACAAGAAAAATGATGAAAAGAACGACTTCCCTTATACTGAGTCTTGTCTTGAGCATTTCCCTATTTGCTCAAAGCAGAGGTATGACCTTTCAGGTGCATAACGAAACGCTTACTTCCGTGTTGAAGAAGATTGAAAAGGCGGGCGAGAAGAATATCCTCTTTGCCTATCAGGCTACCGACCAATATCGCGTTACTGCCAATATCCAGGCTAAGCGACAGAAGGAAGCCCTGGAGATGGTGCTGCAAGGGAAACCTTTCTCCTTCGTAGAGCACAATACCTATTTTGCCGTGCAATACACGGGCAAGACGACCCGGGTGGAACAGATCAAGGGCAGGGTAGTGGATGAGCACCAGAAGCCTCTGCCTTTTGCCAACGTGGTGTTGATTTCCTCCGTCAGCAAGGCTTATGTGGCTGGTTGTGTAACGGCAGAGGATGGAAGCTTCGTGCTTCCTTATGCCGATAAGGATGTGATGCTGAAGGTTTCGTTTGTGGGCTATAAGTCGCAGACCCTGGCCTGCAAGCCTACCATGCACATCGGTCTGCATCCCGACACCCAGCAGCTGAAGGCGGTAACCATCAAGAGTACCCGCCCCAATGTGGTGTACAAGGACGGTGCCTTCACCACCTTGGTATCAGGTACCATCCTGGGCGAACTGGGCTCTGCCGAAGATATGATCAGTCAGTTGCCCTTTGTTTCGGGCGAAGCAGGGAGTTGGGAAATTATCGGTCGTGGAGCGCCCGAGATTTATCTCAACGGCAGGAAACTGGAGAATCTGAACGAACTCAAGCGATTGAGCGCCAAGGATATTCTGAAGGCAGAAATCGTTACCGTTCCCGGAGCGCAGTATAGTTCCAAGACCAATGCCGTAATCCGTCTGCGTGCCGTTCGCAAGCGCGGACAGGGCTTGAGCGGAAGCCTTTATTCTGAATATATGCAGGGCCGTTATTCGCCTCATACTTTTGATGATGTGCAGTTGAACTATCGTACGGGCGGACTCGATATCTTCGGCGAAGTGGGAGTGGGATTGAATCGCTCGCACACCACCGCCCATTCCGAAACCCAGCTCCATACCACCAGCGACTGGGAATTCAACAGCCGCAGAACCACGAAAACCCTTGGTGGAGAGATTCTTATGAACGCAGGTTTCAACTATGAGATTTCCGAGAAGCAATCGCTGGGTATGCGCTATGAGACAACCAATATAATAGGTAACAACTACACCCACAGCTGGGGAGCAACTGATGTGTGGGAGGATGGCAAACTGACGGAAAGCATGGGCGTAGATCTGTTTTCGAAACGCAAGCCCCATTGGTCGCATAGCGTGAACGCCTATTATAATGGCGATTTCGGCAAATGGAACATCAATTTCAATGGCGACTTCTATAACAAGGTGAGTCAGAGGTCCCAGACGGCGATAAACGACGGACAGCTGGATGCGGAATCAGAGAGCAAGGTGAGGAGTAATCTCTATGCTGCCAAGCTGGTGGTGTCGGGACCTTTGTGGAAGGGTAGGCTTTCCTTCGGAACGGAAGAGATGTTTACCAACCGCCGCAACGACTTCACCCAGAGCGGCTTTTCTGCCGATGCCTTCAACCACATCCGCCAGTCTATCTATGCCGGATTCCTGGAGTATTATCTGAACATCGGACACATGAACTATGGAGCCGGTTTGCGATACGAATACCAGAAGACCGATTATTACGAGAAGGATGTGCTGCAGGCGGAACAGAGTCCCAGCTACAGGGATTGGATTCCATTTGCATCCATCGGCTACAGCAAGGATAATCTGAATCTTGCCTTCTCCTATCGTCTGAACAAGTACAGTCCTATCTACGTCATGCTTCAGAGCAGCATCGACTACGACAGCAAGTACGAGTACTATTCAGGTGACCCTCATCTCAAGCCTCAGAAGCAGCACAGTTTCAACCTGTCGGGCAATTACAAGTGGCTGTCGTTCATGGCTTACTACAACTATGTACTTGATATGTACATGACCTGGTACAAGCCTTACGACGAGGTGAACCATCCGAGTGTGCTTTTGGAGACGATGGCTTCGGTGCCTCATTCCTACTATTGTGGAGCCAATATCCGTGTGGCGCCTTCGTTTGGAATCTGGTATCCTAACCTCACGGCGAGTGTCTTCTACGGTCATGATAATGTAGATCATCTCAATATCCCCGAGTTTGGCAAAAACCAGCCTCAGTTTACATTCAGCATGAACAACAATCTGAGGCTTCCTCACCGGTGGTTCATGAATCTTTCGGGCAACATCAGCACGAAGGCAGAGATGGGAATCGGAAGGAGAAAATGTACGGGCAATATGCAGTTCCGGGTTTCCAAGAACTTCATGAAGAATGATGCCCTCAAGGTGATGTTTGTTGTGCAAGACCTCTTGCATACAGGATATTATTATTCCGAGGCAAACGGCACGCAGTCGCATCGCACGTTAACCCGATATGCAGATAATCAGAAAATTCTTATGAATGTGAGATACACATTCAACGCAACAAGAAATAAATATAAAGGTAGTGGCGCAGGACAGAGCGAAAGACAACGACTTTAAGCAGCTATTCCTGGAAATGTATCCTCGATTGGTGCGTTATGCCGTGTCCCTTTTGGGAGACGGTAACGAGGCCCGTGACGTTGTGGGAGATGTTTTCGAGAAGGCGTGGAACCAATTCTCCTCCTTGCAGATGGAAACAAGGAGGAGCTGGCTCTATGCATCGGTGAGAAATGCCTGCCTCAACTGGCTCAAGCACCAGCAGGTGGAACAGACCAATGTGGAGGCGCTGATAGAGGCCACCCGGTATGATATGAGTACCCGGTATGAGGAGCACGAGCGCCTGCTGCAACAGGCGGAGCAGATAGCGAGGGAGCTGAAGGAACCCACCTGCACGATTCTCCGCCTCTGTTATTTCGAGCATCTCACCTATCAGCAGGCAGCCGACAGGCTGGGCATCAGTCCCAACACCGTGAAGAAGCATATTTCCAAGGCACTCGCCATCTTGCGTGAGCGAATGAAGCATACAAACATAGAGAATTAGGAGGAAAAATCATGAATAAGAATCAAGATCAAGAACTGGATTATAGAATGGATTCTGTATCAGAAAATGTTTCTGAGAATGTTTCTGAGAAAGTTTCAGAAAATGTTTCTGATGCCCGGCTTTCCCAGATATTCGGGGAAGCCTTGGGCGATGAGCCTTCGAAGGAGGAAACGCTGGCGGCTTGGGAAGCCTTCGAGCAGAAGCATATTTCTTCTGAGGAGGAATATCTACAGAAGGCAGAAGATGAATTGTCTGAGAAAAAGATAGATAAAGCCCGAATCCTGACTTGGATTACGGCATCTGTTGCAGTTGCGGCAAGCCTATTCCTTTTTATTTTCCGTTCATCCCAGGAGATTTCTCAGCCTACGGAGTTCTCCATGGAGCTTTTCTCGGAGGTCACTTCTCCCAAGCAGGTGGAGCAGACCCTGAGCGATGGCTATTGCGTGGTTTCTACCCCGGCAGCAACCACCACATTGGTAACGCTGAGCGATGGCACCAGGGTGATGCTCAACGCCAATTCTACGCTCGAATATCCTGCATCTTTCGATGATGCAGAAGTCCGGGAAGTCCGTCTGAAGGGCGAGGCTCATTTTGAGGTAACCAAGAACCCTCATCGTCCTTTTGTGGTAAAAGCGGGCGAGATGCAAACGCAGGTATTAGGTACCATATTCGATGTGAAAGCCTATCGCAAGGATGCCCCAAAGGTAACCTTGATGGAAGGCAAGGTGAAGGTGAGCAATGCCGATACGGAGGTAGAGATGCACCCGGGGCAGACTGCTACGCTCCAGTCGGATAAGATAGTAGTGTCTAGGGCTTCCTCTTCAGTCTCCGATTGGCTGGAAGGCGATTTCGATATGGATCAGGTTACGCTGGCAGAGGCGATGAGCGACATCGGAGCCTGGTACAACAAGACCGTAGTCTTCCAGTCCCAGGCGAATATGGGTAAGCTCATCCACTTCCGCTTCTCCCGCAGGGCAAGCCTGCAGGAAATCATCACGGCGCTGAACGAGATGGGTGTGGCAAAAGTCAGAATGGAAAAGGGCAAGATCATGGTGCTTTAAGCCATGATTTTGCCTATTCCTATTCCATCTCCCATATTGGCATAACCTCAATCCTTATCCCGTCTCGTTCGAAGGTCTCCCGTTGGGAGAAAGTGATGATTTTACCCTGTTTGCAGCCTGTAACGGAGGAGGCAGCTATCAAGCCTCCTATCTCTCGTTCTACGTTATCATCATTCAATGTCCAGCAGACTTGTATCAGCTCAGCTACACGCTCGCCCTTTTTCACAACGAAGTCGCATTCCTTCGATTCATAGAAGTAGAATATCCCGTCCTCTTCTCCAAGCGTTCTCTCCAAGTTGAGATAAACAATATTCTCCAAAGCCTTGCCTGCATCTTCGCTCTCAGGCAATAATACGGCATTGCGCAGGGCAATGTCAGCCACATAATACTTGGCAGGAGCAGAACGCTGTTTTACCATCGACTTATCGTATTTTTCCACTTTGCGAAACATGAAAATGTTGCAAGCATAGTCGAGCCACAGATAGAGAGAATCCTTGGAGACCTTTAAGCCTTGCGATTTCAAGTCGTTATAAATATTGTTCACGCTAGTCGGCTTCGTGAGATTGTTCATCACACGCTTTAAGAAATAACGCACCACCGAAGGAGAAGCTCCGATATGATAATGCTCCACCATATCCCTGAAGAGCATGGTGTTGAAGTAAGACTGCAGGATTTTGACTTTTTCCATCTTGCTTTTTTCGAGAACTACCTCTGGAAAACCGCCCTCCTCGCAATATCCGCGGAAGGAGACCGCCATCTTTGCCTTTCCAGCTTCGCTAAATGGATTTGCCTTGGTGCCTTTGAACGCCAAATATTCCTTGAAACTCAAAGGATACTCGCGATATTCGTCAGGCCATCCTCGCAAAGCGGAAGCCATTTCTTCTGAAAGCATCTTGGCTGTGCTACCTGTTATATAGATATGCTTGCAATAATTCTTATACACCCGGAGAACAAAGAGTTCCCATCCCTCTATGAGGTGTATCTCATCAAAAAACATATAAACATCCTTAAGCGATGTATCAGGATACATTTCACGATAAGCTTGCAGCAATTCATCGAAGTTTTCGGGCGACATGGAGAGAAAACGTTCATCGTCGAAGCCTACATAGAGGATGCGCTCTTTTGGAGTTCCTTGTTGTAGCAGGCGATTAATCGTAAGTCCCAATAATGATGACTTTCCGCAACGGCGAATGCCAGTAACAGTCACGATGCGGTTTCCATCCAACGGGAGTTGGGTGCTTCTCTCTTGCAAGGCAAAAGGTAATTCCTCTTGGTGCAAGGAAATGATTGACTGAAATGTGCTGCGTAGTTCCATTTGTGTACCTTCTTTATTACTGATTATTTTATTGTTAATATGTAGCTACCTACACTCGGTTGCAAAGATACAAACTTTCCTTCTAAAAAGGAAAGAAATCGGCAATTATTTCCTTTTCAAAAGGAAAGTTTCTGTTTTTATCTAAAATCTCTTTTTGCTCTTTAAAGCTCTAGTTGTTGTCTTGCAGTAGCCATTTCCAGATAGGTACTACCTCTATCGTATAGCCATCTGCCTTTATTTGGGTCTGGTAATCACGGGTGATGATGTAGCCGTGATAGCCTGGAAAGGCTTTCTTTTGATAATTTGCTTGTCCATACAGAAATATTTTAAAGTATACTTTGCAAAAATCCGAAAATATTTCTAACTATACTTCGAAATAATCCTAGAAAGCGGCTTGTTTAAGGAAAATTAATGTTTTTCCTATGATTTTCTGTTCCTAAGGTGAGAAGCAAATGGATTGGGCTTGCCTTCTAGAGAAGAGGAGATTTCCCTGGGGGGCTGCGTTCCAATTATCTTGTTCCAGTTGGCTGTGTTCCGGTTGTTCCAATTGATTAAAAAAGTCTCAGTCTCAAAGTCTATCAACCTATCAATCTATCAATCTATCAGTTATAAATAAGGGGGTGTCATTCTTCCAATTCCTCCTCTCTTATTATTATAACTTATTGAATATTAATTAGTTATATATAAATATATAAGGGCGTGAAAAGTAAGAGGGGGTACTTAAAAAACAACTGATAGATTGATAGATTGATGCCTTTAATTGAAATTCGGAAAAGTTGTAACTCTCTGTAAGGTAAATACTTATATGGATTGTCTCTGGTCGTTTTAGTTTGTTTTCTATTATCCAAAAATCAGAAAAAAGAAAATATTTCTTCCAAAAAAGGGGCGTTTTTTGGATTTTATTTGTATCTTTGCCTTGTCGTTTGAGACGATTTCAACAACAAACAATTCAAAACTTAAAAAATCAATTGGATATGAACATATTGAAAAAGCTATTTGGTGGGCAAAAAACTACCGAAGAAGTGAGAGAAACGAAGGAAAAGGACTTCGACAAGGTGAAATATGATGGTGTGCGTGCTCTCCGCATGCACCAATTTGACCTTGCAGCCAAGTTTCTGGAACAAGCTCTGCAGCTGAATGCCGAAGATCTGGAATGCCGCGACTATCTTTCTCGTGCCTACATCTCGATGGGCAACCTGCAGCAGGCTTACGCCCAGTTGCAGAAAATCTCGGAGGCGCAGCCCGATAACGTGGCTGTATTGCTGCGTATGGCGGATGTGGCGTATATGATGGAGGATTATATCGCCATGACGGATGTGTGCGACAAGGCTCTGCAGCTGGATGCTGAGAATGTAGAGACGTATTTCTTCTATGCCAGAGCCTGCAGAGGGCTGGGCGATGCACCTCGTGCCGTGTCGATGCTGACTGAGGCGATAGGCAAGCGTGATGATTTCTACGCCGCCCGATTGCTTCGTGGCAGCATCCTGCTGGATCAGGCTCAGCTTTCCGAGGCTGAACTCGATGCAACTTTCCTCTATGAGCATATTCCAGGCAACGAGGATGTGCTGTTGCTGAAGGCGCGTGTAGAGAAGGCACAGGGAAAGTTGAAGGAGGCTGAGCAGACCTACGGTAAAGTGATGGATGTGAATCCTTTCTCTATTGATGCTTATCGTGAGCGCAGCATAGTGCGCACAATCTTAGGAGATAGTGCCGGAGCTGCCGAGGATGAGGCTGCAGTAAAGGAAATGGGTGCCAAAGTTCTAGAACCATCAGAAGGAATTGAGCAGAAAATCAAGGAAAAAATGCGGCAGATGGACCCCTACAAGGTCTTTCATAACGAATAAAAAGGATTTCGACCTATATAACGACTAAAAAGGCTTTCGACCTATACGGCTGAAATTACCCAATGCGCCCTGAACCAACGGTCACCGGCCGAAGGGAAAGGTAAAGGGCAAAAGCTTCTATAAAACAAAATGCAGAATTTAATCTTTGAGCCCACTTTAAAAAGTAAGGCCTGTTTAAAATGTTTATATTTCACGAAAATAATCTCTGCTTTATGCTGTTATCTGGAATATTTTTCGTATCTTTACACCATCAATTA